>CAZERK010000485.1:694-3099 GCA_964514515.1 uncultured Planctomycetaceae bacterium | reverse complement strand
AACCCACGACGTCCAGCTTGGGAAGCTGGCATTCTACCACTGAATTACGCCCGCAAGTAGTTTATATTCAACGACTTATAGTCGATCACACCTCTTACGTTGTTGCCATAAATCGCCCCAGATCGGCCATTCTTGACCGAAAGGTCGCCAGTTGCCCGGGGCGCCGGAACCATGGCTGGCATAAACGAGCAAGGGCGACCACGGAAACGGCGCATTCCACGTCTCTCCGAAATGCCTGAGCCTGGCTCGGGCCGCTACTACGCATCCCACCGGGATTCCGCCGGCAAGCCGAGGCGGAAGCGGTTCTCGGCCAATCGCACCGAATCCGAACTGGCGTACCATCGGTGGATCGTCGAGAACTACGGCCAATCTGCCGTCATTATCGCAGCGAACCCCGACCTGGGCAAGGGGAACATTAGCCAGAGCCTGCCGGCAATCGCCAACGCCTACATTCAGCACGAGAAGCGGCGGGTGCGGCCGGAGGGTGGCCGCTGGGCCAGAGGCACGATCAGCCTGCGGGTCTTCGACGACAATCGCCGGCAGGTAATCAGCATCCTGCGGTGGTGCAAGGAGCGGTACGGCCCCCGGCTCGGTCGCACGTCTTTCGACCAGCTCGTGTCCGCGACGGACTACGAGTCTATGATGCTGTCCTTTTCGACCCGCCTCGGAGATTCACAGGTTAACAAGCACCGTCAGCGTTTCTGGGAGATCGCACGCTTTGGGAAAAGGGCGCCCGTCGGCGTTCGGTTGCCGTTCGGCCCGGATGACGTCAGGGACTTCGGCGGCACCGAACGCCGGAAGACGCGGAACATTCCGACGGTCGAAATGATCCAGGCGATCCTCAAGGCTGCGACGCTCCGGGAGCGACTGTGGATCTGGATGGGGCTCGGCCTGGGCTTCGGCAACGACGACCTCGCGCGTACCCGCGCTGTCCACTTCGACGCCGACAGCTACGACATGAGCCGGGGTAAGACAGGCTTGCCACGCTACGGAGTGATGAAGCCGCTCGTGTGGCAACATATTCGCCAGTACCTGAAGGAGAACCCAAGGGAAGCGGATGACCTCCTCTTCGTCACGCGGACAGGCAGGCCGCTCGTGTGGGTAACGGCCAAGACCAAGGATGAGATGGTCAATGGCACCAGCACGAGGGGGCCCGCGAAGACCCCATTCAAACGGGCGGATAGCGTGGCGCAGGCCTGGCGGAAGCTGAAGATGCGGGCAGGTGTTGAGGGATGGGCAGAGGGCTTCTATGTTTGGCGACATCTCGGCGCCACGGCCTACGCGAGCCTACCGGGAACTGGCATCGCCCAGTTACGGACGTATCTGGGGCACGGCAAGTCCGACGCCGCGGACGAGTATCTGAAACCCCTGACGCCGGAAACGAAACGAGTCGTGGAGTGGATCAACGCGATGCTCGACTCGAAGGACTTGAATGCGTGGCAGAAGAAGCCGAAGGAGAAGTCAGGCAAAAAACTCCCTTAGGAGCTATTTCAAAACCTCGGTTCTTGCCGCTGAAGAGAATGCCGCGGATAGCATGGAGGCGACACCATGGCATTCACGCTGGTTTCCGATCGATTGTGGAACGAGATCCGATCGTTTCTGCCGGCGGAGCAGCCCACGCCCAAGGGTGGGAGGCCGCGCGTGGACGATCGCGCCTGCCTGACGGGCATCGTGCACGTCCTGCGTACTGGCACGCCCTGGCGTCTGGTGCCCGCCGAACTGGGCTGCGGCTCAGGCGTCACATGCTGGCGTCGCCCGCGCGACTGGACCGAGGCCGGCGTCTGGACCGCTCCCTGATCCGCGGCGGCGGACGGCTCTGTTTGGGAGAATGCAATTGCCCTGTGGCGCACCGGCGTGCCAGTTCATCTGTTTCTGCCAATGCAGGGGTTGTCCGCCGGGGTCGCGCTCGAATCTCGCTTGCGGCGCGAAGGGTCGTCCAAGGTGCGGATCGCGGCGCACAGCGAGGCTACGTCGCCGAGGCGCTCGCCCAGCGCGGCGGGGACGATCCGGCAGACGGCAACGGCGCCGGCAAGGGCCTCACGATTCACCTCTTCACGGGCGGGACCGAGCACGAGCTCGCCGAGGCGGACGGCAAGCGAGCCGATGACGACGACTTCCGGATTGAGGGCGTCGAGCAGAATCGCAAGGGCGCGGCCCAGGTGCCGACCGACCTCATCCCAGATTGCCAGCGCGTCAGCATCGTCCGCTCGAGCCAGCTCGGCGAGATCCCGCGCCGTGACGCGCTGCCGTCCCCAACGAGAAGGAAACCGTTCGGCCGCAAGCCGTGCGATTCCGTTGCCTCCACACAAGCCCTCCAACGAGCCGGCTTTGCCGAACGCAAACGGACCGCTGGGCGCGACGCGGATGTGCTCGACCTCGCCCGCGCGGTCGTTCGTGCCGCGCTC
>CAZERK010000485.1:0-684 GCA_964514515.1 uncultured Planctomycetaceae bacterium | reverse complement strand
GGAGGTGGCGTCCAGAATCGCCAGCGTGTTTCCCGCCAGCGTTTCCGTCATGCTCGACGTACACGGGCAGGCCGATTCGCTCTGCCAGCATCGCCTTGAGGGGAATATCATCCCAACCCGGCAGATTGGGCGGCGATAGAACGATGCCGCGTTCGATATCCAGCGGCCCGCCGATGGAGACCGAGACGACGGACGGCGCGTGCCCGGCGCGCTCTGCCTCGTTGCGGACCTGTTCGATCGTCTCGATCAGTTGGGAAAAGGTCGCGGAGAACCCACGGTCGGGGCACGTCGCGAACTCGCTGCGAGCCGCCACGTTGCCCGCGAAGTCGCCAACGACGACGGCGGTCTTCGTCCCGCCGATGTCCAGGCCGAGAATCGGTCCGCGCGTTTGTCCGTTCATGCGACCGCCTCTTGGGAAAGACCGTCTCCGCCGACGCAGATGCCCCCGGACGCCGCGGCGTTACTTCGACGATTTCGACGGCGCGCGCGCGTCGAGATGCTCCAGGATCAGATGGATCGCGATCAGATGGGCTTCCTGTCTGTGCGCATTGTCCATCGCGTTGAGGATCAAGGCGAGGTCGCACCATCTCTCCGCCGCGCTGCCCTGTTTGCCCAATAGTCCGATCGTGGTCAGCCCCTTCTCGCGAGCCCGCTTGAGGGCACGAACGACGTTGGGGCTCCGGC
>CAZERK010000484.1:0-3113 GCA_964514515.1 uncultured Planctomycetaceae bacterium | reverse complement strand
CCTTGCCGGTTCCCGGCTCTCCTAAAAAGAGCACGGTCGGCAGTTCCGGGTCGGCGTCGTCGAAAGCCGAGGCGATTCGGTTCGCCAGAGCGAAGACATCTTTCATCTTCTGGCAGTCTGCCACGAGCTCCAACTGGCTGGACTCGCGCTGCTGGTTGTGGCGATAGGCGTCGAGTTGGTTGCGAATCGCCCGATCTTCCAGGCATCGCGAGACCGCCAGGCCGACCTCCTCCATGACCAGGGGCTTCTGGAGGTAGTCGAACGCCCCACGCTTCATCGCCGTGACGGCGCTGTCGACCGTGCCGTAGGCGGTGATGACGATGACCGGGACGTCCAGCCCGTGCTCGCCCATGCGTTGAATGAGGTCCAGTCCGTTGGCATCGGGGAGATGGATGTCGAGCAGCACGATGTCGGGCAATTGCTTCTCACATTCGGCCAGCCCGGCGGCGCCCGTGTGTGAGACGCGACACGTATGGCCGTTGCGCCGCAGCGTCAACTGGAGCGAGTAGCAGAGGTTCTCTTCGTCGTCGATGATGAGGACGTCGGGCATGGGTCAACTTCTCAGGAGCAAGCCCGGCATGACGATCGTGAACCTGGCGCCGTGGCCGACGCGCGAATCCACCGTGAGCTCGCCTCCGTGGAGTCGGACCACCTTGTTGGCGATGGCCAGACCCACGCCGTCACCGCCGGGCTTCGTCGTGAAGTAAGGCAGAAAGATCTTCCTCTGAATCGTCGCCGGAATGCCGGGGCCGCGATCCTGAACCGACAGCTCCCAACGGCCGCTGTCGTCCAGCCGAGGCGAGACCGTCACGAGGACGACCTGGCCCTCCGGCGACGCCTGCAAGGCGTTCGTGATGAGGGCGACGAGGACGTGCTCGAAATGGGCGTCGTCCAGTTCCACCTCGGAGATGGCGGGCGACACCTGGACTTCGATGCGGACGTTGCGACGATCGGCCATGGGCAACAGGGCCTTGCACACGTTGGCGACGAGCGTCTTGATGTCGACGCTTCGCGGATTCAGCGCCAGAGGCGAAACGGACGTCTGCAAGTCGCGGAGCCATTTCTCGAACCGATCGACCGATTCGATGATCCGCCGCTGCGTTTCTCCGACGGTCTTGGGATCGCAGCGCGATTCTAACGTCTCCTCCGCCAGGCCGCGGATTCCCGCCAGCGGATTGCGGATGTTGTGGGCCAGCCGCGCGACCATCTCGCCGGCGGCTGCCATGCGCTCCTGTTCAACGATCTTCGCCTGCATCTCCGTGATGGTCGCCGCCATGTGGTTGATCTCGCGGGCGAGTGAGCCGAGTTCGTCGCGCGAGCGGGGTGCGATTCGATAATTGAAATGTCCCTGCGAGAGCTGTTTCGTCGCCGCGCGCAGGTCCTCCACCGGCCGCAGAACCCAACGTCGCACCAGCCCCAGCCCCAATAGACTGAGCAGCATGCCGCAAGCGGCGTTCGCAGCGAGGATCGTCACCACCTTCTGTTGCGTGGCGCCGGTTCGCTGCATGGCCGTCTCGACGTCTTGGCTGAGCTTCGCTCCGGCCGTGGCGAGGAGCTGATCCATATCCATGAACGGCTTGCTGTCAGCGCCCGTGAGCGGGGCGACAAGCCGACCGGGCGCGTCGGCGGCATCCAACCGGCGACGCGCCGCTTCTCGAATCGCGCGGTTGGCGCTCGGGAGGGCGTCCAGCCACGGCTGGTCGAGATGGTCATCGGCATCCTGATCCAGCCGGATCAAGGCAGCGGTCATCGCGGCCTGCAGTTGATCGTATGCGCTGGGGTCGCCGCCCTTTTCAAGGAGTCTCAGCTGCCGGCGCAGCAGGGCGCGCGTCCATTCAATCTCTGCTTGGCGATCGCTCGTCGTTCGGAACTCGAGAAAGGCGGATTGAAAGAACACGAGGATGCACCAGCCCGAGATCGCCAGGTTCGCGAAGAGCGATAGCACGTAAACGAGCAGGAGAACGAAGAACTTGTACCGGAGGTTCATCGAGTCGTGTCTTCCGAAACCTGGAAGGCGTGAGATGTCTCATCCGTCTCAATCGCCTGCCACGACTCCGATTATACGTGAAGGCGGGCGATGGCGCGATGTCTTTCGTGCGACCCAGACGCACGGCGGGAACTGAGCCGGTCCTAGTTGTCCATCAGCGGGTAGGAGACGCCTGTTTGCGACGGCTCGTAGCGCCAGTCCCAGCCGGGTTCGTTCGCGGGATCGGAGGACGCCGCGACGTGACCGCCGATGAATGCGGCTTGGGTCTTGCCCGCGTGGCGGTTGGAGGGAAACCAATAGACGCCGCCCGAGAAGGCAGGACTCGAGTTCTGAGGCGGCGCGGCGTAGAACGGCGGCAGGCCACGCTTGGTGGCCTGTTCTCCGTCGACATCGAAGACAAGCGGAAC
Source organism: uncultured Planctomycetaceae bacterium (assembly GCA_964514515.1). Classification (GTDB taxonomy): domain Bacteria; phylum Planctomycetota; class Phycisphaerae; order UBA1845; family UTPLA1; genus CAZERK01. The sequence goes on along the minus strand of CAZERK010000484.1, from coordinate 719 downwards.
CAGCGGGTAGTTGAGCACCTTCGGCGAAAGATAGACATCGACCATCGACCAGCCACCCGCTGCAGACTGGACGGGCGCCTGGAAGAGGTGCAGATTGAAGCCGATGCTGACGTTGCTGATCGGAAAGATGGCGCCGGCGGAGAGGCCGATCGAGCTACGGCGCATGAGCTCCCATGGCCCGTCCGGGCACATGAGAAGCTGCTTGTTCCGCTCGCAGCCGATCACGACATTTGGGTCGAGGTCCCAATAGCCGTTGACACGGTAGAGCTGTTCTTGGAAATCCTCCAGGTCGAGCGGGTTTCCACTGCTTGGCCCGCGAATGCCGTCCGCACCGAGACCGCCAAACTCGTCTACATACAAGGTGAATTTCTGGGCGACGGCCCGCAATTTCGTCTGGCAGAGAATGCCGGTCGCGCTACGGCGCACCCGCGAGAGCGTTGTCATCAGAAGGCTCATCAGGACCGTGAGAATCGAAATAACGACCAGGAGCTCAAGGAGCGTGAAAGCTCGCCCCTTGGGCCGTCTTCGGGACACCCAGCCGATTTGTCTCGTTCTTCTCAACACGAACCTGCGCCGCACCGAGACGAAACGAGCCTGCTATGAGATTTCTGCCGCACCGTCGCGGGCAGGCGACGCTTGGCTCGCGCGCGTCGCCCGCCGCGCTGCCGTCGCGATATGGCGGCATCCTTAGACAGCCACAGAACAGCTTCCCCGGGTCT
>CAZERK010000483.1:0-3117 GCA_964514515.1 uncultured Planctomycetaceae bacterium | reverse complement strand
CAACCACAAGATGGTCCGCGTCCTGCGCGACCGGAAGATCACGGCGTTCACGATGGACGGCATCCCGCGAACGTCGCGCGCCCAAACGATGGATGCCCTGACATCCATGAGCACGGTAACCGGTTACAAGTCGGTGCTCATCGCCGCCAGCCATTTCCCGCGTTTTGTCCCCATGATTGGCACCGCGATTGGAGCCGTTCAGCCGGCGGAGATTCTGGTGATCGGCGCCGGCGTTGTTGGGCTGCAAGCGATCGCAACTGCCAAGCGCCTCGGCGCCAGCGTCAAGGCCATCGACATACGCGGCGATGCGCGGCGAGAAGCGGGCAGCCTCAAGGGCACCAAGGTCGTGGGCTTCGAGGTCCCGGACGAGCTGGCCGTCGGCGAAGGCGGCTATGCCCAGGCCCTGCCGGATGCATGGCTGCAACGCGAGCGGGACCTGCTCCGGACGCTGGCGCCGGAGATGGACATCATCATCCTGAGCGCCCTTGTGCCGGGCGAGCTGGCGCCGATTCTCATCACCGAAGACACGGTGCGGGCGATGCGCCCCGGCTCCGTGATCGTCGACGTTTCCATCGACCAAGGCGGCAACTGCGCGGTGACGGAGGCCGGGCGGGAAATCGTCGTGCATGACGTGTACGTCTGCGGCACGGCCAATATCCCGGGTTCCGTTGCGGTCGACGCGAGCTGGCTGTACGCCAACAACATGCTGCACTACGTGGAGAACCTGTTCGCGCACGGAATCGACACACTCAACATCGACGACCCCATTGTGCAACATTCCCTGGTTACACGAAACGGCTGCATCCTTCACAAGGGCGCGCTCAAGGCTATGGGAACAGCGTAGCCCCAACCGAGCACCGCCCGTGAGACAACACCATGCTTGACGTGCTTCTGATGCTAACCATCTTCGTTGTCGCATTCGCGATCGGCTATGTGCTGATATCTCGCGTGCCCCAAATGCTGCACACGCCGCTGATGTCCATGACCAACGCCATCTCGGCCGTCACGATCCTGGGCGCATTGCTTCTGTTCTCCGTGCCGACGACGGGTTTCGAGAAAGCGCTGGGCGCCATCGCCATTATCACGGCCGCGTTCAATCTCGTTGGCGGGTTCGTGATCACCGACCGGATGCTGGGCATGTTCAAGCGGAAGCACGCAGCGGCGTGGAAGGAGAACGGGGAAACGGCCAAAGCGTCCGCGTCGCCGACGGAGAGCAGAGCGTAAAAATGTCAGCATTGTGGGTCGACCTCGGGATTATCGCGATCCTGATCGCAGGAATCGCCCAGTTCCGTACGCCGCGTGCCGCGCGGACGGGCAATCTGACGGCAGCCGCCGCACTGCTGTGTGCCTTGGCAGCCGTCCTCTACCGGCACGGAGTGCTGGACCCGGCGTTTGTCGTCGCGGTCGCTGCACTGGGCGCGTTGATTGGGGGCTGGGTGGCCGCGCGGGTGAGCATGATCCAGATCCCGGCCATGGTTGCTTTTCAACATGGTGCCGGAGGCGTGGCTGCATTCCTGGTTTCCTTTGTCGAACTCACCCGCGACACCGCGGCGCCGCTGACACACGTCGCGGAGGTTGCGGCGCTGCTGGGACTCGTCGTCGGCGCGGCGACCTTCAGCGGCAGCATGATCGCCAGCGGGAAACTGGCCAATCGCTTGCGCCAGACTCCCACGGTCCTGCCGCACCACAACGGCATGCTCCTCGCGAACGTGCTCGCGATGGCGTTGCTGGGCATCTGGGCCGGCATGAGCGATGCGCCCACGGGCGTGATGACGGCGTTGATCGCCTTAGTGACATGCGCGATCGTACTTGGGAGCATCTTCGCCATTCGGATCGGTGGGGCGGACATGCCCGTGCTGATTTCGTTTCTGAACGCGACGGCCGGTTTGGCAGCGGCGTTCTGCGGTATCGCAATCGGCAACCGGCTGCTCATCGCCTGTGGGGCGACGGTGGCTGCTTCGGGCTCGATCCTCACGCATGTCATGTGTCGGGCGATGAACCGTGGTCTCGCCAACGTGTTTGCCGGGCTGCGTCCGTCCGGGGAACACGGGCCCATGTCGCCTGCCGCCATCGCTGCTCCCGCAAAGGCGCCGGCCAGCGAATCGGCGGCGCCGGCCCGCGATCCAAGCCAATACGCTGTGTCGCTACTCCGTGAGGAGCAGCGCGGCATCATCATTCCGGGATATGGCTTGGAGCTCTCGGAGGCTTCGGAGCAGGTCGTCCAACTCGGCGAACGCCTGGCGGCGATGGGTAAGGATCTGGTGTTCGCGATTCATCCGGTCGCCGGCCGGATGCCGGGTCACATGCACGTGCTACTTGCCGAGGCGGAGGTGGACTACGCGAATCTGCGCGAGCTGAAGGACGTGAACGAAGACTTCGTCGATACCGACGTGGCGCTGATTGTCGGAGCATGCGACGTGGTCAATCCCGCAGCGATTGAGCAACGGGACACGCCGATTTCCGGGATGCCCATTCTGCGGGCCCACGAGGCTCGACATGTTATCGTGTGCAACCTCGACGAGCGGCCCGGCTACTCAGGCGTTCCGAATCCGCTGTACCGCAACACGCGAGCCGTCCTGCTTCTTGGAGACGCCAAGGCGACAATTGGCGGATTGTGCGAGGGCCTCGCATAGACTGCGGATGAGATGGTGAATCGTGACGGTCGGACATCGACCGCCTGGACGGCGGCTCAACTCGTGAAGCCAAAGCCCGGTGGGAGGTCCGGCGGCTCTTATGATGCGGCGCGGCGGCGGCCATCTGAGGACGATCGGCGCCGGCGGCGTTGGGGCTTGGGCTCGAGGGCGGCTTTCAGCACCTCGTCGACCGTCTTGAGCGGGACGAACCGGACTTGCTTGCGAATCTCCGGGGGGATTTCAACGAGGTCGCGCCGGTTGCGATAAGGGATGATGATCGTCTTGATGCCGGCCCGATGGGCGGCGAGCGACTTCTCCTTCAGGCCGCCGATGGGCAGGACCAGGCCGCGCAGCGTGATCTCGCCCGTCATGGCGACTTCCGTTCGGCAGACGCGGCCGGTCAGCAGCGAGATGATCGCGGTGAACATGGCGATGCCGGCCGACGGGCCGGCCTTGGGAATCGCTCCGGACGGCCCGGGGCCAT
>CAZERK010000482.1:0-3121 GCA_964514515.1 uncultured Planctomycetaceae bacterium | reverse complement strand
GCTGGGACCTGGGCAGCGGTTGGCCCGAATGCGTCGCCTGGGCCGCGGCGGAGAAGCCGTCGTACCTGGCCGGTCCCGTCTACTGGTGGAACGGACCCCTTCGGATGCTGGCCGCCTGGGCGAAGTCCGGCCGATACGTAATCGCGACGCTGGCATTGGTCGGCTTCTGGTGGCGGGAGGCGCCCGCGAGCGACGGAGTAGCCCGACGGCTCGTCGCGGTGGCGGCGATCCTGCAACTCGTCGCGGCGCAGCTTCGCGGCCTGTCCTTCGGAGAGATGAGCGACCGCTACCTGCTGATTCCCACGGCGCTCACGTTTCCGTGGGCGGCTTCGGGTCTGGGCGCCCTGGTCGCCGAGATCAACGAGCGGCGGCGGCAGCGCCGACCGGAAATGCCGAGGAGGCCGCTGCCGGCCTTGGCCCTGTTGATTGTGCTGGCTCCGATGGCGACCTACAGCCTCCGCCCCGCCCCTGCAGGATCGGATTGGCCCCGGAAGGCAGGCGCGTGGCTGGCGACGCATCGGCAAAACGGAGACGTGCTGCTGGCCCATCCGCAGCTTGCCGCGCTCTCGTTCTATTCTGGAGTGCCGTTGGCATGGCCCTTTCCTGGAACCGACCCGAAGCCCTCGGCGCAGCGATGGCTGCAATCCGTCGCCTGGTTCGCGGACCCGCCATACCTACGACGACTGTCGGGCGCGGAGCAGGCGTTTCTGGACGCGTTGCGAGAGCTGTGTGAAGGGATCGAGCCGGCATCTCGTTGGCAGGTGGCGGACGGCAACGAGGTGCGGTTGTACGAGGTGCGCCGGTCCAATTGAGATCGCGTGCGGCCGCTGATTGCGATGTCCCGTGGAAAGGCCGCGGTCGATGGGAGTCGGGCAAGATACCGCGATGGATGCTGCAAGCGGCGATGCGGTGAACGATGCCGCAAGCGTGACACCGCGAGGCCTCCGCGCGGCCCTGCCGGCCCTGGCCGCCGTCGGCGCGGTCATGAGCCTCGTCTTTCCCGTCTACCTGTTCCTCTGCGACCGGGCGAAGGTCGTCTGGTACGTCTCCGACGACGCCTACTACTACTTCTGCGTCGCCCGAAACCTGGCGACGGGGCGCGGCCTCTCCGCGGACGGCCTGACGCCGACGACCGGCGTACATGCCCTCTACACGCTCCTCCTCGCCGGGTTGTACAAGCTGGGGCTGCCGGGGCCTGACGCGTTCGTCCGGCAGATTATCGCGTTCAACTTCGCCCTGCATTGGGCGACCGCCGGCGTACTGGCCGTGGCGGCAAGGCGGCTTTGGGGACCGACCGCGGGCGTCTGGGCGATGGTCTTCTGGCTGGCCAACCCCTACGCCCTGCTCATCGCCGGCATCGGCGTCGAGGGCGCCCTGTGCGCGATGGTCGTGGCGTTGCTGCTGGCCGCGATGGCTTCCTGGACCGCGACGGCCCGTGACGGGAGAGCGTCAACGCCTTGGCACTGGATCGCCGTGGGCGGCGCGCTGGCGATGGCCGTCAGCGCGCGAAGCGATCTGCTGCTATTGGCCGTACTCGTCGTCTTGTGGGTCTGGCGGGCAAACCAAGGCCCGATCTGGCGACGAGCGGCGGCGGCGGCCCTCGTCGCCGTCATGGCCGGCAGCGCATGGTGGGCTTGGCCCGAATACTGCTATCACGCGACGGGACAGGCCTGGTCGGGCAGCGCCCTGGCGAAGGCGGCCTGGCGGTCGGCGAGGATTGAGGAAAGCGGCTGGGGCGTTTGGCTGAGCGACTCGGCGGCTGTGTTCGGGCGTTGGTGCCTGGGCGTGCTCCTGAAAGCACCCGCCCTGAAGTACCTCCTGCCGGTCGCTCCTGCGCTATGGGTTGCGGCCCGTCTGCGCGGTCGGTCGGCCGATGGCAGCTTCCTGCACCTGTTGTGGATCGGCCCGATCGTGCTCGGCGTGGCGTACGCGACCCTGCTGGACCGGACGCGGACCTGGTACTACGCGCCGGCCATCGTGATGATGACGCTGTTGGCAGGCGGATTGGCCAACGGACTCGTCCGCGCAACCGCGGCCGGCATGGCCGCCAAGGTCCGGCGACTCCTGCCCCTCGTGCTGGTGCTCGTCGCCGCCGAGGGAATCGCATACCTCGGAACGAAAGCGGTCCGGGGGCGGTCCCGTCATCAGGAGAAAGCCGTCGAGATGGCTGCTTGGCTGCAGGCCAACGTCCCGGTGGAGGCTCGGATCGGCGACTGGGATTCGGGACTGCGATCATTCTACTCGGGACGCACCGTCATCAACTTGGACGGCCTGGCGAACAACGAAATCCTGGACGTGCTCCAGGATCGATTGACGATGCCGCAATATCTTGACAAGCGGAACATCGAGTACCTCGTCGTGAACCCCAAGGACATGGTGAAGCTGCCCCACGCATGGCCCGGCGCCGCCGTCGAGCCATACGGTCCCGACGTCGTGCGGATCGTGCGCGAGGAGCAGCATGCACCGGCGCCGTAGACTTGAGCCCATCGCTCGCCTCGATCGGCGAACTCTCCGTCTCAGTAGCATCAATACGAACATCCTCGGAGCCGTCCGCAGGTGTGCGATGCGCATGATAAGCCACACCATCTCGCCGGTTCGCTGTTTGGGCGTCGGAGATTCCGCCACCGGATAACCGTGCCGTCCCTGGGTAGACTGGCATTTCTAAGTCATTACTCCGCAGCAGATTGCATCCCTGGATTCCGAGAAGCCGGCCCTCGGCGGGACCTGGAGACGTCTCGCTCGCCGCAGAAAAACGAGAAGCCGAATCTTAACTCACCTTTCGTTGTTGCCGACGACGGGACCAAGCCCTGGTATGGGACCGGGGGATGATCGATTGTCTCTCTAAGTAGAGGTGCACAAGATGACTTACAAGAACGTGAGCTACAGCAAGGCGAGTTTCCAGGCGGACATCAAGCGAAAGCAGGCGTTGTTCAATCGATTCAAGAGGCGGTATCACGCCACGAACAACACCACGGAGAGGAAGTTCCTGAAGAACGAGGCCACCCGGGTCGTCAATGAGCTGCGGCAGTGGTGCAAGCGCTGGCAGAACTGGGGCTGCGGCGGCGGGGGCTGGAGCACCAAGAACTACACTCGGACCGCCGTCACGTGCTCAACCAACCAC
>CAZERK010000481.1:0-3125 GCA_964514515.1 uncultured Planctomycetaceae bacterium | reverse complement strand
GCCCGGCCTCGTCTGTCTCGCTCAGGAGCCGGCCGGGTAAGTCGTAGGTGCGCGAAGTACGCAGCGACAAGTCCCCGGCGACGATCCCGCTGCCGAGGTTCCTGCCGACCGCGTCATAGCTGTAATACGTCGTGATCGGCGCCTGTGCGGGATAGCCTCCGTCTTCTTCAACGCCGAGCTTCGTCTGTTCGACCAGCCGGCCGAGCGTGTCGTAGCCGAATTCCGTGGTGATGCCGGCGGCGTCGGTCTGCGCCTCCATGTGGCAGCAGCCCCAGGTCATTTCCTCGTGCGTGCCGTCGCTGTGGTACACGTCGGTGGGCCGGCCCATGGGATCCAGGACCGATACCGTCCATTCGATCCGTTCATAGCCGGCTCCGTCGTAGACGTAGGTCTCCTCCAGAGCCGCGCTCCCGCCCGCGTCCACGACCGTGACGTCCTTCGTGGTTTTGTAGGCGATGCCGTCAGGATGGGCCACGGTCCCGTGGACGACCATCGTACGCTCGTAGTCGCCTTCGCCCGGTGTGAACGCCGCGGTCGATGGATCGCCGCCCGACGGCGGGATGTACGTGCCCATTTCGTACACGTACTGGTCCAGGCGGCCATCCGGATACTGAACGCTGGCGACCTTCTCGTCGTCGCCGGCCACGTAGGTGGTCATCGTCCTGAGGTTGGCCGGATCGGCATAGGGGGCGTCCGGGTCGGCACACCGCTCGACGATCTCGACGTTCTGCCCCAGGCCGTTGGTCAGGTACGCATAATAGGTCTTGGCCGTCGTGACGCCGAGGGTCTGCTCCGTTACCGTGCGAGGTCGATCCCGATTCTCATCGGTCGGCTCATCCCCGGCGTCGTTCGGCGTGTAGCTGTAGAGCGTCGCCACGTTTGCAGCCAAAGACGGATTGCTCTCGGCCGGCAAGGCCTCGTTCTTCCACGGCCGCACCGCTACGGTCATTCGTCTCAACGAGTCGTAGTTGTACCAACTCCAGGAACCATCGCGGTTGGTGACGGACTTGATCATGCCGTCCTTGGCCGTCCCCGTGGCGTCGTAGTAGGTCGTCGTCGTGACCTCGTCGCCCAGCGACGCGCTCCCCTTGACCTTGGATTCCGTGACGACCGTCCCCCAACTGAACGTCACGAAACGGTCCTCCGTCTTTTGCACTTCGTTGCGGTACGCGTCGTACACGATCGTCGTTCGAATGCGGTCAGGTCCATCGTCAGCCCATTCGACCCGTTGCGTGCGCGCGACTTGTGTCCCATCGCCTGTTGTAGCCTCGATGACGTCTTCGGCCAGTTGCTCGTAGCCGTACGCAAGGACGGTCTGGCTCTCTCCAACCTGCTTCTTGATCCTCAACTGATTCCCCGCAACGAAGTACTGAACCAGCCAGGAATCGTAGGGCCATCCGTTGATTGGATAGAAGCCGCCAACCTTCTCATCCCCGACGTCCTGCCGCGCGTACACGGCAATGCTGTAGCCCACATAGTCCTCTCCGCCATCCGGTTGGACGTCGGCCAGGCATTGCGGCGCGAGAACCTGCCGAAGGACCCCGTCCTGGCGGATCACGTCGAGTCCGCCGTACAGGCTTCCGTCGCACTGCAGGCTCGCGGGATCACCAAGCGCATCCGTGATGTTCCGGCTGAAGAGCGACAGACAACCTGACGATTCCCCGCCGCTTCCGTGCCCCAGGCCCACGCGCACGTTCACGCCGTCCTGGCCGATCTCCGCCGTTCCCGGCGAGCACCCCCCGTTGGCACACGCGCTGCAATCAATCAGGAAGGGTTTCTCGAATACGCGAGGAGGACACGATTCGTTGTACCGAGCTTCTTCGGCTCGAATAATGATGGTCCCGCACTGGAGACCGGCCTTGATGGTCCCGTTCTGGTCGATGCGGGCGCCGTTGGTGGAGCCGAAGATGGACCAAGTGACCGGCGTCCCCAGGCCGTTTCTGAGGTATGCATGTGCGATCGAGTGGCCATCCGGCGGTATGGACGGCTTGTCCATCTCGATGTACGACTTCGGATAGTCCTCGACGTTAATACCAAAGCTTATAATCATGGGGGGATCGTCGCCCGACCCCTCCGGATCCTCCGCCACGAACGTCAGGGCGTACGCTCCTGCCCTGTCTGGGCAGTAAGTAAGATCGCATTCCGTCACCGGCCCCAGGCAGCCATACGAGCAAATCGGTTCTTGTTCACCCGCGCGGGTCACCTCAATTCTGATCTCAGAAAGCGGCCGATCCAAGCATGCATTCGGCTCATTGCACTCGGGACTTGGCTGATCGTCATCGCTGCCGACCGCGTGAAAACATACGGGGTCTCCGACAAAAAGGCGTTCCTGCGTAATGGACGCGCAATCACATTCACAATCTTGGCCATCCCCGCCGATTCGCTGGACACTAAAATCGATTGCTGGGCCGGCGTGAATACAATCGCACGGGTCCACTTGGTACCCCACTACGCTGCCCGCCAGCATTCCGACTGCGGTCGCACCGCCCATCGTCCAACTTGCAAGCGCCACGCCCGTGCCTACGACGACGAGGACGGCAACCATCACGGCGGGCCAAGCCTTCAGCGTTTTCGAGAGCAGTCGAGACATTTGAATCGGCTCCTTTGGTTGAAAGACTACGTTAGGGTCTGCGATGGCAAGACCATAGGCCGTTCAGCGGCGAAAACGAGCGGTTAGTTCTTGTGGTGGTGATCCTCCCTTGGGTGTGTGCTGCAACTGCGAGTCTGAAAGGCTTCGCGCGTCAAGACTGAGACCGGGCACTCAGCCTCACGACGAACACGACTTGAGCGAATAGGCTATCACGGGTTCTTCGTCATGTCAACACGGCATTGGCAGGACCGGGATGTAATCTGCACATGCTTCGCGGCCGCGAAGCATGTGAATCGATTGGGGTAATCCCTTATGGCGACGCTGCCCCCGCCGGGGCCTACGCCGCCTCGGACTTCTCGTAGGATAGACTGAACTGACGTGCCCCCTGCGCATACGGCAACGTTCACCGGGCGAACCGCGGTACTCTGCCGGTGGGTAAGGTTCAGACGGGGAATCAGTTGCAGTAGGAATGGACCGCGGACACGTAGACGGTCGGTGGGGTCGCGCCGGGATTGTGCGGGGGCTAGAGGCATGT
>CAZERK010000480.1:2197-3145 GCA_964514515.1 uncultured Planctomycetaceae bacterium | reverse complement strand
CCCTCGACGCCCTGCTGCGTCATCATCCGGCCGTTCTCGTGCCACTGCGTCTCGACCCCTTCGAGCTTGCCGTCGACGTAAGTGGCCTCGTAACGCTTGAACCCGTTGGGATGCCATTCGACGTGATTACCGTGGTTGATGACGGTCCCGTCGGGCGCAAGCACGACCTCCTTTCGCATTCGGATTCGGCGGTCGGGCCAGTATTCCTCGATCACGTCCGCGTCACGCGCGGCCGCCCCCCCGCTCGTTTTTGCGACATCCTGCGAGCACGCCAACGGCAGAGCAGCCAGCATCAGGACGAGCGACGCGAGTGCCGCGTGTTTTGCTAACCTCCGAAGGTCAACGAGTCGCGCCTCTTGAATAACAAGTCGTCTGTAGATCGTCATGATCCTTTTACCCGAACGAATCCGGTACACTCCCAGATATCGAACAATTCGAGGTTCGCTCCGCTCCCTATCTCGATAGTTCCGATGCCTCCGGCACCGAAGCCCGTACGGCTTCCCGTGCGATCGGGCGACCCGATAGGACTGGCGCACGCAACCCACGCCGAAATCGGCAGCATCGTAATGCGTTCGCCGCTGGGCCGTCCACGCAGAAGGGCGTTGGGGTTGGCTGGCGCGAGGCACGCAATCCAAGCCGTCTCAGACCGCCGCCGCACGGCTCCCCTCCGCGTGAAGGATCGGATGAAGCGATTGGTCGATGCTCCTGCAACCCGCAAGCGAGCATGACCGCAGGGGGCGGCATGAAGCCATGAGCGTACCACCACGGCAGCTTGCGCACCAAGATGTGCGCCAACTCATGCTGACCCGTGCAGTCCGTCGAAATCAGTGCATCGTGGTGTAGCACAGGCTAGTAGCCGGTGCCACACAATAAGAGGCAGATAGCGTGACGAACTACTCGATCGGTACTGCAAGCCCTCTCCCCCGGCTTATCGAGCCGTCGGAGCGG
>CAZERK010000480.1:0-2187 GCA_964514515.1 uncultured Planctomycetaceae bacterium | reverse complement strand
AAAAAGGACGATGAACGAGGCTGACGGGACTCGAACCCGCGACCTCCGGCGTGACAGGCCGGCGCTCTGAACCAATTGAGCTACAGCCCCAACCGCGGCCAGCCAGACACCATCGCCAGCCGCCTCTTGGGAACCTCTGACTTTACGCCGGTCCTGCCCCCCTGTCAAGGCGGCTCCCGCAGAGCGCACGCCCCATCCAGGGCAATCGCTGCTCCGTTCGCGCCGGTCCCTTCCACGGCTGTCCTGGAACTCGGCCGGTACCCGCGAACCGCCGAATCGCCCTCTGTGATTCAACTAACGACGCCGGGATCCTGCATGCGGCAGCGACAGGTTTGTAGGACCCTGTGCTTCAGCCCCGACAATTGTGACCGTTGACCCGGAAGACTATCATGCGGATTCCACGGTTGATTCGCGGCCGGTTGGGGGCGCGTGCCGCCCGGCCGACGCGGTCGTCGCCGTACGCCAGACCCTGACAAGGGGCCCGCCCGCACGCCCAGGAGCCGCTTCGCGTGAAGACCATCATCGAACCGTTCAAGATCAAGGTCGTCGAGCCCATCCGCATCACGACGCCACAGCAGCGTGAGGGCCTGCTCCGAGAGGCGCATTTCAACGTGTTTCTGCTCCGCGCGGAAAACGTCCTGATCGACCTGCTGACCGACTCGGGAACGGGCGCCATGAGCAGCGAGCAATGGGCCGGCGTGATGCGGGCGGACGAATCCTACGCCGGGGCCGTCTCCTTCTACCGCTTCAAGGACCGGCTGACGGAAGTCACCGGCTTCGACCACATCCTGCCCACGCACCAGGGCCGGGCGAGTGAACGGCTGCTCTTCGAGCTGCTGGGCGGGCAAGGCAAGATCGTCCCCAACAACACGCATTTCGACACGACCCGGGCCAACGTCGAGCACAGCGGCGCCGAGGCCGTCGACCTTTCCATCCCAGAAGCGAAGGATCCCCGCGACCGGCACCCGTTCAAGGGCAACATGGACGTCGCCGCCCTCGACGCGCTCATACGTAAAGTCGGTCGCGACCGCGTGCCGGTCGTCATGGTAACCGTGACGAACAACAGCGGCGGCGGCCAGCCGGTCAGCCTGGAGAATCTGCGACAGGTCCGCGCCGTTTGCGACCGCTACGAGATTCCGTTCTTCCTCGATGCGTGCCGGTTTGCCGAGAACGCCTGGTTCATCAAGACGCGGGAGCCTGGCCAGGCGGAGCGATCCGTGCGCGCGATCGTCCGCGAGATGTTCGACCTGGCAGACGGCGCCACGATCTCCGCCAAAAAGGACGGCATGGTCAATATTGGCGGCGTTCTCCTGGTCCGAGACGAGAAGCTGTTCCAAAGCGCCTGCAACCTGCTCATCCTGACCGAAGGCTACGTCACGTATGGCGGGCTGGCGGGACGAGACCTCGAAGCCATGGCGCAAGGTTTCGAGGAGGTGCTGCACGAGGACTACTTGCAGTATCGCATCCGCAGCACGGAGTACCTCGGCGAGAAGCTCTTGCAAGCAGGCGTCCAGATCGTCGAGCCGCCGGGAGGCCACGCGATCTACATCGACGCCAAGGCGTTCTGCCCGCACATTCCGCCGGAACAGTTCCCCGGCCAAGCGGTCGTCTGCGGCCTCTATCGCGTCGGCGGCATCCGCTCCGTGGAGATCGGCAGCGTCATGTTCGGCGGTCCCGGCCGTCCGGCGCCGCCGATGGAGCTGGTTCGCCTGGCGATTCCCCGCCGCGTCTACACGCAGAGCCACATCGACTACGTAAGCGAAGCCGTCAACGATCTCTACAAGCAACGGCAGTCGCTGCGAGGGCTCCGCATCACGGAGGAACCGCCGGCGCTGCGGCATTTCACCGCCAAGTTCCAGGAACGATAGACCGATATGGTGGCGACCGACGCACGCTGATCACCCGCCGTATCGGACAGACCGACCGGTCCGCGCTATCCCCCTATCAGAGTCAAGCGGATCAAGACCCAAGCCGACGATCCCCCTGAGGCGTCATCCCTCCTTCGAGGGTTGGCAGGCATCGCCAGAAGCTGTCTCAAAGCGATCAACGTGCCCGAAGTCCGCTTCGGGCGACCAGGCAACGGCTGAAACGAGTCAGCTTCCCAGGGTCGCTGCAATCGGGCAGGGGGTTACGCGTGCTAAGCAGCAGGATCAGTGAGCCGGCCGTACGGCAGGCCTCGCTCGGATG
>CAZERK010000479.1:787-3146 GCA_964514515.1 uncultured Planctomycetaceae bacterium | reverse complement strand
GGCGTCGCGTGCGGCGGCCGCGGCACGGGCCGGCGATTACCGGAGCCTAGGATTGGATCGCTGCTCGCGACCGACGGTGGTGACGGGCCCGTGGCCTGAATAAACGACGGTCTCTTCCGGGAGCGACAGCAGGTTCTCCGCGATGTTGCGCAGGAGTCGCTCGTGGTCGCTGTGATGGAAGTCCGTGCGACCGATGCTGCTTTGAAAGAGCGCGTCGCCGACGATGACGGCGCTCGCCGAGGGGCAATAGAGACTCCGGCCGCCAGGCGAATGGCCCGACGTGTCGAACACGTTCCACCGGACGCCGTCCAGTTCCAAATCGACGCCCGCCGGCAAATCCCGCGTCTCGATGGCGCCGACCACGACGGGCGTGCCGAAGTCGCCGGAGAGATTCTCGTTGGGGTCGATCAAAGCGGCGCTCTCCTCCTTCGCGATGCAGACGGGAATCGGCCCGAGCTCTCGAAGCACCTCGGGAACGCCCGCGATATGGTCGAGGTGCCCGTGCGTGAGCAGGACGGCGGCCGGCGCGAGCGCGTGCTTGCGAACGTGTGCGCAGAGTTGTGCCGCCGAGGGCGGCAGCCCAGGATCGACGATCCAGCAAGGCCCGCCGTCGCGGCGCCAGACGATGTAAGCGTTCTCGCCGAAACTCGGCTCGACGATGCAGTCGATTCGAACGTCAGAAGGCATAAGAGCCCGCCTGTTGCTCCGTATTCGCCAGAATCCGCTCGCGACGGTTCTCCGTCAGACGCGGCTCGTGACCCTTCTGTCGCCGTCCCCCCCCGCCGGCCAAGGCCGGCGGCTCTCATGCGTCAAACGGCGCCGAAACGTGCCTGGAGCGTGCAACCGCTTGGAGCGTCCCGGCTACTATCGCTTGCTCCCCTTCTCGAAGAACTCGGCCAGTTCCTTCGCCATCGACTTGGCCATGTCCTCCGGCCCGGTCCGCGTCGCGGCGCTCCGCGTGACGACCTGGACCTTGCCCAACGGAGCGTCTGCGGCGCTCAGCCAGAAGAGACCGACGGCGTAGGAGTCGGACCCCAGGATGCCGCCGAGTCCGCCGGCCTCGTGGTACCAGATGATCTCCGGCTCGATCGTCAGCACGGGCGAACCGCCGGCGAAGGGCGCCCCCTTCTCCGTCGTCAGGTGTCGGCGAAGCTCGGCCGGCAGCGATGCGTTGAACCGCCGGTCAACAAGGCTGCCCAAGTCCGATCGCGGGCTCTTGATGTCCACGCCTTGATACTGGCCGAAGCCCCGGGCGGACGTACCGGGAACCGGTTGGGCCTTGGACGTGGCGCCTTGGACTTCCTTGAGGGCTCGGGTGGCGATCGTGGTGGGCGAGCAGCCGGCCGTCACGACGAGCGTGATGGAGACGAGAGAAGCCAAACCCAGAGAACTGCGCACGGTTTCTTCCTCCTGAATCTGAACGAACGACTCCGCCTGGACTCGATGCAAGGCGTTTTGGAAGCCCGATGGCCCGAAGGCAGGCGGATTGTATGGCGCGTGTCCGAGAGGTCAACGCGATCGTCGAAGGACCGCCGGCGCGTGCCTACGGCACCGCCAGTTCCGCCAGAACGGCCTTCAGGAACTCGTACGACTTCTCCACGCTGTCGACATAAACGCGCTCGTCGGGGCTGTGCGCGCCGGTGATCGTCGGGCCGAAGGAGACCATGTCCATGCCGCCCATCCGCTCGCCGATGATGCCGCATTCCAGTCCCGCGTGGATCGCCATGACGCGCGGAGCCGCGCCGAATTGCCGCTCGTAGAGTCGGCGACAGGTGGCCAGCAGCGCCGACTTCGGATCGGGCGCCCAGCCGGGATAGTCGTTGCCCCAGTCAACCGAGGCGCCGGCCAAGCGGCCGATCGCGGCGAGTTGCTGAACGGTCTGCGTGATCGCGACGGCGGAGGAGCTGCGCGACAGGCACATAATGACGACTTTCATCGCCCCGTCCTCGGCCTGGCTCTGCACGATCGACGTGCTGTTGGAGGTCTGGATCAGACCGGGGATTTCCGGCACGACCGCCAGCACGCCATGCGGCAAGGCGGTGATCGTCGTCAAGACCTGCTTCGTGTCGTCGGCCGAGAGCACCGCCCGGGCGTCGGCCGCCGACGCCTTCGTGGCGAGGATCGAGCACGTCTCCTCCTTGTTCTCGCGCACGGCGTCCGCCTGTACGAGTTGGCCCGCCTTGCTCAACGCCTCGATCGTGCCGGCCGGACCGATCACGACGGCCGAGGCTTCCCGCGGAATCACGTTGCGTTTGCTGCCGCCGTTGATCGCGGCAAGCTGCACGCCCGGCGCGGCCGAGAGCGTCTGCGCCAGGAGCTTGATCGCATTGGCCCGATTCTGGTGGATGTCGCAACCGGA
>CAZERK010000479.1:0-777 GCA_964514515.1 uncultured Planctomycetaceae bacterium | reverse complement strand
CGCGACGGCGACCTTGCACGCCTCCGCGCCGCCGGACGGGACCGCCGTCTTGAACTGCCAGGCGATGTTCGTGTCGCACCCTCCGGCGCAGCCGATGTAAACGGCGTCGTCCTCCTCCGAGTCCAGGTTCAGCATCCGCTTGCCCTTGAAGAAGTCCGGCTTCAGGGCCTTGGCGCCCGTCATGCCCATCTCTTCGTCAATCGTGCAGAGGATTTCGAGCCGGCCGTGTACGACGTCCGGAGCGGCGGCGGCCGCCATCGCCATGCACACGCCGATGCCGTTGTCGGCGCCGAGCGTCGTGCCGTCCGCGCGGACGAACGCCCGGCCGTTCTCGTCCTTGTCCAGCATCGGTCGAATCGGATCGTTGTCGAAGTCGTGCACCGTGTCGCTGTTCTTCTCGCAGACCATGTCGAGATGGCCCTGCAAGACGGTCACGGCAGCCTTCTCGCAGCCCTTCTTGGCGGGGACGTCGATGACGATGTTGCCCACGCCGTCCTCGCGCGACTCGAAGCCGAACCCACGAGCGACCTCTCGCACGTGGGCGCGGATTTTCTGCTCCTTCTTCGAGGCCCGGGGAACGGCGCACATGCCGCGGAAGAGATCCCAGACCGCCTTGGCCTTGAGGGGTTTGATCGTTGCATCATCCAAGGGGCTTGCCATGATTGATCCTCATCGTCTGGCGCCGCCCGCGTACGTGTTTAGCGTTCGACACGGAGGCGCAGATGGAGCATCGGCCCCCCGTGGCCGACGCGAAGGAATAGGAGGCTTGCGTACGCC
>CAZERK010000478.1:1225-3151 GCA_964514515.1 uncultured Planctomycetaceae bacterium | reverse complement strand
GCGCGCGGTTCTTTCGTCGCCACAGTAGGACTTGCAATGGCAGACCCCCGTATTCTCAAGGACCTCGAAATCACCGACGCCGACATTGATGCGCAGTTCGCCGCCGCCTTCGGCGAAACGAACGCCATCCATGTGATGGAACAAGCCATCTCGCCGACGCTCGGGACCAACCTCGACTTCAACCAGATCATCAAGGCGAAGATCGTCGCCCTCAACGGCAACGAAGTCGTCCTCGACGTCGGCCTCAAGAGCGAAGGCGTCGTCGGCCTCGATGAATGGGACAATCCCGGCGAACTCGTCGTCGGCGGCGAAGTCGAAGTGCTCGTCGAGGACTTCGAGACCGAAACCGGCATGCTCGTCGTCTCCAAGCGCCGCGCCGACCGCATCCTGAGCTGGCGCCGCATCGTCGAAACCACCCACGAGGGCGACAACGTCCGCGGCAAGGTCCTCCGCAAGATCAAGGGCGGCCTGCTCGTCGACATCGGCGTCCCCGTCTTCCTCCCCGCCTCGCAGGTCGACATCCGGCGCCCCGCCGACGTGGGCGAGTACATCGGCCAGGAGATCGAGGCCAAGATCCTCAAGATCGACAAGGAGCGGCGCAATATCGTCATCAGCCGCCGCAAGCTGATCGAAGAGGAACGCGCCATCGCCAAGTCGAAGCTCCTCGAGGAGATCGCCATCGGCCAGCTCCGCACGGGTGTCGTCAAGAACCTGGCGGACTTCGGCGCGTTCGTCGACCTCGGCGGCATCGACGGCCTGCTCCACATCACCGACATGTCCTGGGACCGCATCGAGCACCCGAGCCAGCTGCTCAAGGTCGACCAGGAAGTCGAGGTCAAGGTCCTCTCCATCGACCGCGACCGCGAGAAGATCGCCCTCGGTCTCAAGCAGAAGCAGGAGAACCCCTGGGAGAAGGTCGCCGAGCGCTACCCGGTCGGCAGCCGCGTGAAGGGCGAAGTCGTCAACATCATGAACTACGGCGCCTTCGTGAAGCTCGAGCCCGGCATCGAAGGTCTGGTCCACATCTCCGAGATGTCCTGGACGCGCCGCATCAACCACCCCTCCGAGGTCGTCAACGTCAACGACCAGATCGACGTGGTGGTGCTCGAAGTCGACAAGGACAAGCAGGAAATCTCGCTCGGCATGAAGCAGACCGAGGTCAACCCCTGGACCATGGTCGCCCAGAAGTACCCGGTCGGCACCGTCGGCGAGGGCACCGTCCGCAACCTCCCCAACTACGGCGCCTTCGTCGAGATCGAGGAAGGCATCGACGGCCTGCTGCACGTCTCCGATATGAGCTGGACCAAGAAGGTCAGCCATCCGTCCGAAGTCGTCAAGAAGGGCGACAAGCTGCGCTGCGTCGTCCTCACCGTCGACCAGGAAAAGATGCGCATCGGCCTGGGCCTCAAGCAGCTGACCGAGGATCCGTGGCTCCGCGCCGTCCCCGAGCGCTACCAGCCCGGCATGGTCGTCCGCGGCAAGGTCACCAAGATCACCAACTTCGGCGTATTCGTCGAGCTCGAACCCGAACTCGAAGGCCTCCTGCACGTCTCCGAGCTGGCCGACCACAAGGTCGAGAACCCGCAGGACGAAGTCCAGATCGGCCAGGAAGTGGACGTCAAGATCCTGCGCGTCGACACCATCGAGCGCAAGATCGGTCTGTCCAAGAAGCGCGCCGAGTGGGCCACGACGCCCGAGGAAGAGGGCGGCATGATCAGCGGCGGCGAAGCCGATCGCGGCGGCAAGCGCGAGCGCAAGCAGCGCCGCGGCGGCCTCGGCGACGACGCCTTCGGCGGCATGTTCGGTTGATGCCGTAGCGTCAGGTCGCCGTGCCGGACGAACGGAACGCAAAACTCACGAACCCCGCCCCCTCGGGCGGGGTTCTTCTTGCGCGCCATGCCCCCCCCATCGCCCCCCAACGCGTTA
>CAZERK010000478.1:0-1215 GCA_964514515.1 uncultured Planctomycetaceae bacterium | reverse complement strand
CCGGACGAGGTGCAGCTCGGCCAGGAAGTCGAGGTCAAGATCCTTCGCGTGGACACGATCGAACGCAAGATCGGCCTGGCGAAGAAGCGCGCCGAATGGGCCAGCGAGCCCGAAGAGGCGGGCGGCGACGAAGAGGGTCGGCGTCGCGAGCGCAAGCAGCGCCGCGGCGGCCTGGGCGACGAGATGGGCGAAGGCTTCGGTGGCTTCTTCCACCGGAGCAGCGACGAGTAGCAGCGCTGCTGATCGCCGCCCCAGAAAGACGCAACCTGGGAGATCGACCGACAGTTGGCCTCCCAGGTTTTCTTATTGCCCGCCCCGCGACTCAGTAGCCCGCGTAGCTCCGGCCCGCGCTGTCGGTCCCAGCCGCGTTCGGCCCGATCTGTCCCGTGTCGCAGTTGTAGACCCAGCCGGCGTCCGGCGCTTCAGCCGTGCACGCCGGCAGGTCCGCGCCGCTGCTGCCGTGCACACCGCCCAGGTGCCCGTCTCCTGCGACGGGGCAAACGGGCACGCCGTCCCGCAGATACGGGCCGAAGCGGTGCGACGCGTCGCGCGACTCCGCCACGCGCCCGATCTCGTCGGTGAATTGGGTCAACTGGCTGCGGAAGGCCTCCGCCGTGCTGCGCGGCGCGCGCCCGTCGCCATATTGTCCGGGGAACACGCCGTGGTCCTGGTAGTACCGCTCGATGGCGACGCGGAGGACCTGGAGCCGGTCGCGCAGGAACGCGCTCTCGTCGGGCGCCTGCGCGGCCCTGCTGAACCGCGGGATCGCCAGCGTAGCCACGACGCCCAGCACGACGATGGCCAGGATCAACTCGACGATACTGATGCCTTTCGAGCGCCGCACGACCGATCTCTCCACTCAGAGCCTCAGTGAATGTTCCCACTTGGCGGCGCGAACCGGACGCCGCCGGGCGGCAGCTTCTGCGCCGCGTTGGCTGTTTCCGTCAGATGACTGAAACGCGCCCGGAACTCGCCGGGCTGCTCGCTGCGGTAGCGGCGGAGCGTTTCGATGAACTGCTCCGTCAGCTCCGGGTCGGTGGCGCGGCCGGCCCCCGCCAGCAGGACCTGAATCGCCTGCTCGATGCCGTAGCTGCGGCGATACGGGCGGTTGGTCGTCAGTGCATCAAAGATGTCCACCACGTGGATGATCCGCGCTGCGAGCGGGATTTCCTCGCCGGCCAGACCCTGCGGGTACCCGGAGCCGTCGTGGTGCTC
>CAZERK010000477.1:0-3153 GCA_964514515.1 uncultured Planctomycetaceae bacterium | reverse complement strand
CGACAAGCCGGCCCGTCCCGACTCCGCGCCCCCTTGCGTCACGTGCCGATTGACCGCCCCCCACCTCGATAAACCGTGGTCGGCCGTCGGTGTCGCACCCCTCGCACAGCGGCAACGGACCGGTCATGCACTCGGCCATGAACACGCAATGCTCTCCGGGCCCGAACGCATCGAGCACCATGAACGTCTCGATGCTCCCCTGCGCCGGACAGCTCTCATCGCAGCTTACACAGAAGCCCATGTTGATGTAGTCCGGAACGCATTGCGCCACGCAGCCCGGTACGGGATCCGTGAGCGGCTCGTAGCTGCACCACACCTCATCCGTATAGGGCGGGCAGGTCTCATCGCAGGCCAGCAGCGTCCGTGGCGGCGGCGCCAAAATCAGGTCGACAAACGCCTGGATGTCCTCGCCGTTGACGGCCCCGTCATCCTTGACGTCGGCGCAGGCGTTCATCATCGTTCCGAGCAGCGCCGCGACAAACGGCTCCACGTCAGCCATGTCGATCGTCTCGTCGCCGTTCAGATCGCCGCGACAGGTGTAGCAATACTCCGAGCACTCATACTGCAGATCCGCCAACGAGCGGACCATGATCTGATAGACGCTGTTGAACTGAGTCACGATGCCGCGGATGTTCACGGGCACCTCGGGAATCTCCGTGCCAACGAGGTCCAACTGGCCGGTGGAGACTCGAACCGTCACGTTGTTCACGCCGTCCGTCACCGTGAAGTTGCCGTAGGTGAAATACCCGGTCGTCGTAAACGTCACGCACGGCAGCAAGACCAGCGTGCTCTCATACGGCTCGCCGTTCGGGCCCTGGAGATCTGCCGTGGAGATAAGGGTCGGCGTCGGGATGCCCGCCGGCGGACTGAATTCCGCGAGCAATTGGAGAGGCACGCCAAGCTCCAACAGGTTCGCATACAAAACCAGCTTGCCGGCAATCTTGATCCGATCGCCCTCGACCACGTCGTCCGCCGTGTCGGGCACGCCATCGGGCCCATACAAAACGCCGTTCACCGCCGCGTTCTTCCCATAAACGGTAACGCCGCGCGGAGCGCCGTCCACCCCCGACGCATCCTGGACGTAGAAACTCTTGGAAGTCGAACTTGCAATCAGGTCCGTCGTCGAGGAGACCACGACCTCTTTGAGAGCTACCATCGCCCCGTCGCCGAGGGTGTGGGCCCCGTCCACCGTGACCTCCCGGAAGCACGGGCCGCCATCGCACGTCGAGCCGTCGCCCCAATACGTACCGCTCTGTCCGCTGCACCATGTCGACGTCACATCGTCCACACAGGTGTCGTTCGGAAGAACACAGGCGCCCGTCGTCACCGGCACGCACGTATTCGGATCGCACACGCCCGTGTCCCACGTGCCGCAGAACTGGTCACAGATGGGTTCGCTGGTCATCATGCAACTGCCGGCCGGCAGGCAGCAGCGGCCCACCACGCAGGCGCCACTCGGGTCGTCAATGTCCTCCGCATTGATGAGGAGCAACTGATAACCGCCATCCAGCGGCTGCGTCGGGTCGTACTGACTCAGAATGCCCGTCAGCATCACGGGCGTCGTCGGAACCGGCTGGCCCGCCGCGGAGCACGCATCGGTGGGTACGTATACGTCCAGGTACCCTGTGCCGTCCGTAACCGTGTACGTGGATCCCACCAACAGCGTTTGTCCCTCGACCGCGCCCAAGAACGCAACACAATCCAACGTCACCCACGTGCTCTCGAGCTGTTCAGCCCGAGCCGACGTGCTTAACGTCTCGCAGGTCTCGCCCGTCACGGGCGGTGGAACCGTCCCTGCGCCGTCGTACGACACGAAGGCCAACGGCTTGTAGTAGTTGTCCACGAGTTGGAACATGCCGTTGAAATGACTGGTCGTGCCTTCGATCGTGATCAGATCGCCGACCTGGCGATCCTGCAGAAGCTCGTCGATCTGTCCGTTCAAGGCGAAAATCGTCAAGCCGCGCGTCTCGCCACCGGCGCCCGAGAGATCTTGGACAACGAACGCCTTGGAAGCCGTGCTCGCGACGGTGTCCGTCATGGACGTAATCACGACCGGCCCAATCCGGCCGCCCCAGCCCAAGCCCTCGTCCTTCACGTACTGGACGTTCCGAGCCGTCGGCGGAACACAGGGATCATCCGGGTGCAAGCAATCACGCCACGTCCCCTTGTACTCTCCCGTACACGCCGACTGGAGCTGATAAACGCACGTGTCGTCATAACAGCAGGCGCCCCATCGCGGCACTTCCCAGCTCCACCCGTTCGCCACGCCGGGCGAGCTCAGCGCGTCATAGGCGTTCCCAAGCTCGACGTTTTGGTAGTTGTTCTGGGCGTACGTGTTGCTCCAGGCGCCCGTGCCGTTCGGAACGCGCGACGCCGTACCCCATGCGTGGCCGGACGGATCGCCGATGATCGGCGCGTTGAAGTAGGAATGGTCACCCGTCGTGCCGTCGAAGTTCGTGACCGCATCCGTCACGGGGTTCGCCGTGATGGCCGCGATCGACGCCTCGGTCAGGTGGACGCCGTCCGCCTCATAGGCGATGTCCGACGTCGCGACGAGGGCGAAGGTCTGCGTGCCGTTCTGAATGTCGTTGAGCCGAGTCTCGTCGTCCGGATTCGGCGTCAGCCCGGAGCCGATCAAGTAGAAGCCGCCGGCCGGCAAGATCCCCGTGAGGTCCACCTGAAGGGTCACGCGGCGGTAGTCGTAGTTCAGGACGTAGCCGGACGTGTCCCCGTCAACAATGATCACGCTCAAGCCGTCCAGGCTTACCGGGCCGGCGCCCTTGTTGTAGAGTTCGATGTACTCGGCGCTGTCTGTGATCGTGTCTTCCACCCAAAATTCGTTGATCACGATGTCCTGTGCGCCGGTCGCAGGACTCCACGCCGCCATCACGACCGCCGCCCCGAGGGCGACGAACCAAATCCGTCCTATTGAGTTCCGAGACATCCTTCTGCTCCTATCCAAAGTCATTGGTTCACCACTCAGCCTATGCAATGCCCACCCGCCGATCCGGCCTCGGACCCGAGGCCCGCCCGTTCGATCTCCGGCCCGCGATCCACCCCCCAGGCACTCTAGCCCCGAGTCGTTACACCGGTTTGAGGATCGCGCCAATTACGCGCTAACGCTGGCACCGACGAAGGCGCAGCCCGACCCCC
>CAZERK010000476.1:0-3158 GCA_964514515.1 uncultured Planctomycetaceae bacterium | reverse complement strand
GAGCCGCCGTTTCAGCGCGAGCAACCCTGGCGGCGAACATGCCGGTCACGAAGAGGCCGACGCCTCCGGGGATCTGGCCGATCCTGAAGACGGAGACGGCCGTCAGCCACGCCGCCGCAAGCCCGGCGCCGATCAGCGACCAGGTAATCGCCGCGTCGCCGGGAACGGCGTCGCCCAGGCCCGCCAGGCCCATCGCCCCGAACAACATGCCGATGCCGAGCGCCGCCTGGTAGTAACCGATGTCGCGGATATCGCCGCCGAAGACGTGGCCGACCAGGGCTGGGATGACGCTTCGCACGACGCCCGCTGCCGCCCAAAAAAGGACGGCGAAGATGATGAGCTCCATCACGCGGCGGTGGCCCAGGCAGTAGCGCAGCCCGTCAACCAGGCTGTTCTGACCGATGGCGCCGGCGGCGGGGCTCCGTCGTCGTGGCGCGCGGATCATCAGGACGAGCGTCGCGCTGGCGAGGAAGGTCAGCCCGTCCACGCGGAAGTTCGCCGTGGCCCCGTATCGGGCGACCAGTTCGGCGCCGATCAGGAACGAGGCGATGGTGGCGATCGGCCCCATCGCGCTCATCAAACCGTTGCCGCGGATCAACTGCTCCGGCCGAATCAGCGTCGGGAGCAAGGCCGCGCGCGCCGGCGAGAACATCGAGGCGAAGAAACCCGTGACGAACAGGGGCACGGCATAGAGCCAGGGATTGAAGATCGGCGGATGCCCGCCCATCGCCGCCCGCAGCTCCCAGCGACCGCCGGCGAACGCGCCGAACAGCAGGCTCAGCAGACCGGCGAGCGACAACATGAGCGCCGCCCGAACCACGTCCGCCGTAATCATGATCCATCTGCGGGGAAGCCGGTCGGCCAGCCAGCCCATCACGGGACCGAACAGGAAGAACGGCAGCATCAGCGCGAACATCATGATCGCGGAGATCCGCGTCGAGTCGTCGCGGTGCGTCGCGTCCTGCATGTCCAGCAAGGCCATCTCGGACAGGTGATCCCCCAGCGCGCTCGTCGTGTAAGCGCACCAGAGCAGGAGGAAGTTGCGGTTGCGCAGGATGAACGCCGAAGGCAGGGCTTCGCCGCCGCCTGCGCATGGAGACTCGCTCGAAGGCACGCATCGCATCTTGGCGGGGTATTCAACACGGTCACGGCGGAGATGGCAAAGGCGGCAGCCAGCGCCCGAGGCGATGATTCCCGCGAACGCTCCTGCGGCCGTGACACGCCACGGATGTCCCGGTTATGTCGCGCCGTCGCCGTGATCGTGCGTCCGACAGTACGGGCAGACGAAGCGGTCTTGCCTCGACGCAGTCGCCTTCTCTCGGGACAGGATCGAGCCGGGATACTCGTACCGGCAACAAGAGCAGGTTCTCGCCTTGGCGGTCTTCAATTGTCGGCTGGCCCAGGCGGCGATCTCTTCGGGTAGAACGCCGCGGCCCTGGCAGAGTGGACAAGGTCGATAGAAGCTCCTCAGGATGACGTCGCGGATGAACGATGATTTGTCCGGCACATTCTTCAGCACGTCCGCAAGGTGGCGGTCCACGCGAAACGACACGAACACGCGCTTATCTTTCAACTTCGATGGGTTTCGACTATTCGACATGTCTTTTCCCGCTCCGACGTGCCGACGTCCTGCCTGCGACAAGCCGTCCACGATAGCACCGCTTCGCAGCAGAGGCAAAGACCCGAGGTTCCAGCACGGCTGGACAGCAGGATCGCAATCTCGCCTCGCTGGGCCCCGGCGTGCGCCTGACCGATGCATCGGGGAGGCTCCCGCTCGTGGCGATGCGCGTTTGAACCCGCGCAGCCAAAAGACAATGGCTGGGGCGTCGAACCATGAAGACGATGAAACACCTTGTCAAGTCGGACCCGCGCGGTAGACTAACCCGCACGGCTCCCATCCCGTCAAACTCGCCGGCATAGCGTGTAACGGGCGTGTGACGGGCGGGGCGTGGCAACCCACCCGTCCATCGCGGGAGTCCACTTCTGTGACGAATCGCGCACCTGACGGACTTGGCGAGTCCCAGCCGAACGATCTCCTCGATCTGCGGGCGCAGTCTCAGATGCTGCGGCGGAAAGTGCTCTTCTGGAAGCGGACGGCGTGGCTGCTGGTTGGCGTGGTCGTCGTGTCGATCGTCGTGGTCTGGCAACGGTCGGAAATCCGCCGGCGCGAATGCCGCGTGGCCATCGAGCGTTATGCCAAGCTGGCGCATGAGCAAGACTTGCGGCTCGAGCCGGAAGTCCTCATCGAAACGCAATGGCAGCACCTTGATCAAGACTCGGTCCATCTCTCGCCGTCGCACTACGTGCTTTTCGTGCAGAACTGGCTCAGGATCCCCTCGTCGGACGAGCCGATACCCTTGGCCATCTGCGCCGACTCCCATTCGACGCTCATGGGCAGCGGACGCCACGTCCTCTTCTATGGTCCCGACGGTTATCGCATCGAATGGCTGCCCGAAACGCAGGCCGCCGAGTTGCTCCGACAAGTCCACCGCCTCCGGGCGACCGAGTAGTCGCAACCAGACGCCTGGTCCGTCTGTGCCGCTTGAGGGAACGCGCCGGCGCCAACCCATGCGAGATCCCTGTCCGCACGAGGACTTTTCTCTCAGAATCGCCCTTGTGACGAGCGTGTTGTTGGAGAACAGGGCATGATCAGCGGAGATGCACCGCCTTCATCCCGACACCCGCCGGGCAGGCTCTGTTTGAAACGCGTGTTGCTCTGTTGAAAACCCGTAGCGTTCCCGGCGCGCCGGGACGGCCGACGTGGAACACGAAGAACTCAGCGTATTGTGAATTTGTCCGTGGCTCTGCTCACAAACCCGTGGGCTTTCCGACGGAGTCGATGCGTGTCAAAGAAACGAGGTTGGGGACGGCAAGGCGACGCAGGCTGACGCAGACGCGTGGATCGGCATGGATCGGCCGCTAGAACTCTGAACCAGCGGACCCTATAATCCGTACTTGATGGTGTTGAGCGCCCAGGTATTGGGCCGTTGTTCGAACAGGCGACGGGCTGGAGGTGGCCTGTGCGCCGCGCGGAGGCGGAAGGCTCAGGCACGCAAGACGCATCCGAACGGCTCGCTTCATGGGCGGCACGTCGGAGAGCGGGCGCGCCCCTCCGGCCGTTGGGCAGCCGGTCGCCGCCACGGAGGGTACGCGGCCGC
>CAZERK010000475.1:0-3179 GCA_964514515.1 uncultured Planctomycetaceae bacterium | reverse complement strand
CCGGTCACGCGCCTGGGCATCGCCCCGACGCCCACGCGCTACCTCTACGCCGGCGAATGGGGTTATGAATCCGACCTCGGCGCCGCCCACGCCGGCGGCAGCCCCGATGACGACGCCCTGCCCTACCAACACCTCGGCTACCGCTGGTACGACCCCTCCACCGGCCGATTCCTCCAACGAGATCCGATTGGAATCATCGGCGGTCGGAACACCTATGAATACGTCGGCAGCGAGCCAACATGCGGATTCGATCCTTTAGGTCTGGACGATATCGGGGACGATTTCGATGCGGGCTTTGATGCTGCGGGCCACCTTCTTGATCGGTTCCAGGCGGCTGCGCAGGGCCCGCTTGACCCGGCCGTCCGGGAAGCAGCCCGCCCAGTGGTACGACTTGTACTCCCACAACGCCGGGAAGCTCTCCTTCAGCAGATACGGCCCGCACCGTCTTCAGGCCGTACTGGAGCAGTTCGTCCAGCCGCGTCCGCTGCTTGTCCGTCAGGTTCTCCGGCCGCTTCAGGAAGCACCAGCGGCTGTGCGTCAGCACCGGCTCGTAGCTCTGGCGGGCCAGTTCCTTGGCCTCGGCCGCCCGCACCTCGTCGATGGCCTTGTTCAGCCGGGCCACGATGTGGAGCCGGGCCAGGATGTGCAGCGCGTGCCCGGCCTTCTTGGCGATGACCTTCAGATACGGCTGCCACATGTCGCTGCAGACGAATTGCAGGACGGCGGTGCGCTGGCGGCCGAGCATCCGGAAGAACCGCAGCAGCGTCTTGGCCGTCCGTTTCTGCCCGACCCACAAGAGCCGCGGACAGGTGCTGTCGATCTGGTACACCACCGTCAGGTCGCGGTGACCCTTCTGGAACTGCACTTCGTCGACGCCGATGGGCGTCCATCCCAATCTGTGCTACGCTTCCATTATTCTTCATGGCTGGCTCCCTTCTCTGTTGCCATGCCGGACAGGATACGGTCCGGCGGGAGACAGCCTGTCATGGGATTACGCTCCCTTGCCCCGTTGGGGCAAGATCGAACATAGCGTTGTAGTATTAGGAGGCCTCGTCCGCGTCAACGGCTCTTGGTCAACGGTGACGGCATGATCCATCGCGTGCTGGCTTTCGGGCGACGGCGGCACCGAACAGGCATACGCCTGTCGCGCGGCAGCGTGCTGTTCGTCGCGGCCGTGCTGCTGATTGGCGGCGTTGCCATCGACTCGGACGCGAACCTGCTCGTGCTTGTCTTCGGATTCTGCGTCGCCGCCATCCTCCTCAGCCTCGCCACCGGCTGGCGGGTCCTTCGAAGTCTGCAAGTTGTCCGACTGTTGCCTGGCGTGTGCACGGCCGGCCAACCGCTTGACGTCCGCTACCAGGTCATCAACCCTCGGCGCTTCGGCTGCGCGCGAGACCTCGTCATCAGCGATTCCTTGCCGTCCGGCTCGCCCGGGAGCTGCATCCAGGGCTTCGTACCGCTGCTGAGGCCGGGCGAGACAATCACCGTCAGCGTGTCGGTCTCCTTCCCCAAACGCGGCCGCGTCCAATTGACCTCGCTCCGACTTGCGACGAGCTTCCCGTTCGGCTTGTTTACGAAGCGAATCCGCGTCCCGTCGCCGGGCGAATTGGTCGTCTTCCCCCCCTTGGGCCGCTTGCTGGTTGATATCACCGCGGCGTCCAGACGCTCCGATCCGATGGCCGGCGGCAGCGCCCCGTCGAGAGTCGCCGGCGACGAGGAATACTACGGCGTTCGCGAGTATCGCATCGGGGACAACCCTCGCAGGATCCATTGGCGCAGCACGGCCCGGACCGGCCAGTTGATGATTCGCGAAATGGCGAGGGTTCGCGACCGGCAGCTTTGGTGCGTCGTCGATACGCGCGTGGCCCTGCGTGATCCTGTTCTCGCTGAACGACTGGAATTAGCCATGAGCTGCGCGGCCACCGTCATCTGCGAGGCCCTGGAACGAGGCGCGAAGGTCGGCTTGATTTGCAACGGCGATCCGTTGCTCGTGATTCCTCCGGCAGGCGGCCGGCCTCATCGCCCGCGGCTGCTGCGGGAGTTGGCCTTGCGCGGCGAGAACACGAGCGACCTGCTCACGCCGCACATCCGGTGGCAGACGTGGCCAGCGGGCTGGCGAGGGCCTTGTCTGTTGTTCGCGGCGGGCCCGACGGACGATCTCTGGTCGGCGGCGCAGATGCTCGGCCGCACCGTCGGTCCTGTCTCGATCTACACGCCGCAGACGGCTGTCTTCAACGGCTTCTTCATTCCCCCGAACTCGATGGCGGCGAAGGCCATCGCGGCCGTCGATCGCGCCGGCCGCAAGACGCGCAGAACCGTTACGGAGGCCGCCTCGGCGGCGGTCCAGGCGAACTGATGCAGCCTAGAAGCGCTCTACATATCGGCCTGCTCATCCTGGTGCTGGTCAACATGGTCCCGGCATGCGAGGCCGAACAGTCGTGGCTCATCCTGACGATGACGATCCTGGCCGCCGGGGCAAGCCTGTTCGCCTACCGCCAGACCGGCCGGCCGATCGTACCGCGCTGGGTCGTCTACATCGGCGCCATCGTCGCGACGGCCTACATCGTCTACGACGTGTCCGCCTCGCACGAGGAGCAAACGGTCTACATCCTCGACCTGGCGAACTTCCTCGTCTTCCTGTGCATCTGCAAGTTCTTCGACATCTGCACGAATCGCGACATGGGTCTGGTTGTTCTGATGTCGTTTCTGCTCCTCATCATCGGAGCCTTCGTCAGCGGCAGCCTGCTGTTCGGACTGACGCTCCTGGTCGACATCAGTCTGGGCGTCGGTTGGTGGCTCGCCTATCAAACGAAACGCCAGCAGGACGCCGTATCCGTCGGCCAGCGGAGCGGGCGCTTTGCAGCGACTGCGGCGACGGCTGCGACCTCGACAACCTCGATGCCCCCGATGCGTGCGCCGCCCCTGATGCCCCCGATGCCTGCGATGCCGTCGACGTCCTCGGCCGGCACCGAAAACGGGAACGACCGACCCGCCGGCCCTTCACGCGCGGGTCGGTCTCGGTCGCGAGGGGCCCATGCACGCGTGACGGCGAGCCCCGCGGTCGGCCTCTCGCTCATCGCAGCCATCGTCTTCGGCCTGATCCCTCGCGACTGGGACCCCGGACTGCTGTTCGGCGGTCGCCGAGCCGTCCCGAGTTCCGTGACGGGATGGGCGGATGC
>CAZERK010000474.1:0-3180 GCA_964514515.1 uncultured Planctomycetaceae bacterium | reverse complement strand
GCAGGCGCGCAGCCGCCAAGCCCACCGGTTTCTCTCGTGGGCGGCGATGAGCACCATCCAGGACCACTACAAACGCCTCGGACGCGAGCCGACGGACCTGGAACTCGAGACGCTGGCTCAAACGTGGTCCGAGCATTGCGTCCACAAGACCCTCAGGGCCGCGATTGAGTACGAGGGCGCTCCGTTTCCACCTCGACGGGGAGACGCTGGCGCCGACGGCAGGTCCGACGGCGAATCCAACGGTCAGTCCGACGGCGCGTCAGACGGGAACTCAGTCGCAGCTCTGCGGCCCTGTACATACCGTTACGACAACCTCCTCAAGGACACGATCGCCCAGGCGACAACCGAACTCATCAAGGAGGGTCGAGGCCCGACCTGCCTGTCCGTTTTCAAGGACAACGCCGGCATCATCGCCTTGGACGACCGCTACGGCATCGCCTTCAAGGTCGAGACGCACAACCATCCGTCTGCCATCGAACCCTACGGCGGGTCGGCGACGGGCATCGGCGGCGTCATCCGCGACGTGCTCGGCTGCGGACTCGGGGCCAAGCCGATCGCCAACACGGACGTCTTCTGCGTCGCGCCGCCGGACTGGCCTATCGAGTCGGTTCCCAAGGGCGTCATCCATCCGAAGTCCGTGCTCAAGGGCATCGTCGCCGGCGTTCGCGACTACGGCAACCGCATGGGCATCCCGACGATCAACGGGGCCGTGCATTTCGACCCGCGATACCTGGGCAACCCGTTGGTTTATTGCGGCTGCGTCGGGCTGATTCCGCGCGACAAGATCGAGAAGGCGGCCCAGCCCGGCGACTGGGTTGTCCTGATCGGCGGGCGGACGGGCCGAGACGGCATCCACGGCGCGACGTTCAGCAGCGCCGAACTGACCGACACGCACGAGGACGAATTCGCGCACGCCGTCCAGATCGGCAACGCCATCGAAGAGAAGAAGATTCTAGACGTCGTGCTCCAGGCACGCGACCACGCCGAGGGCTGCCTGTACTCGGCAATCACGGACTGCGGGGCGGGCGGGCTGTCGTCCGCCGTCGGGGAGATGGGGGCGGACATCGGGGCGGAAGTCGACCTGGAAAAGGCGCCGCTCAAGTACGACGGCCTCCGCTACGACGAGATTTGGATCAGCGAAGCCCAGGAGCGCATGGTCCTGGCCGTTCCCCCGCGGAACCTGGCCGCGTTCCTGAGCCTCGCCGCGAGCGAGGACGTCGAGGCGAGCGTGATCGGCCGGTTCACGGACAGCGGCCGCATGATCGTCCGGTACGACGGCCGCGAGGTGGGCAACCTGGAGATGCGGTTCCTGCACGACGGCGTGCCGAAGATCACGCGAAGGGCGGAATGGCGGCATGCGGCGTCGGACGCGACGGCCAGTCGTCGTCGATACTCGCCGCCGAGGCCCACCGAAGGCGATCCTGGTCTCGCCGCGCCGCCCAGCGACGACGGGCCCGGCATCGGTCGGCCAGACGCGGCAGGTTGTCCGCGCGATCTCGTTGCCAAACTGCTCCGACGGCTCGGCGATCTGACGACGGCCTCGAAGCATTGGATCATCCGCCAGTACGACCACGAGGTGCAGGCCGGCTCGGTCGTCAAGCCGCTCGTCGGTCCCTGCGACGGTCCGTCGGATGCCGCCGTCGTCCGGCCGAGGCTTGACGGCCCGCGAGGCATCGCCATCGGTTGCGGACTAGCGCCGGAGTTGGCGGACGTCGATCCCTACTGGATGGCGGCGGCGGCGATCGACGAGGCTCTGCGCAACGTCGTCTGCGTCGGCGGCGACCCGCGGCGCACGGCCCTGCTGGACAATTTCTGCTGGCCGAAGGCGGACGACGCGCGGAACCTCGGCGCCCTCGTGAGAGCCTGCCAGGCGTGCTATGACGTGGCCGTGGCCTATGGAACGCCCTTCATCAGCGGCAAGGACTCGCTCAACAACGAGTTCGCCCTAAACGAGGCCGACGCGGCTGACCTGGCCGACCTGCTCGCGAGCCGTTACGGCCGGACGGACGTCGCCGAGACGCTCCGTCGAAACGGGGGACGATTGGCCGTTCCCTGGACGCTGCTTATCTCCGCCGTCTCGTTGATCGACGACGTGCATCGCTGCATCACGGCGTTGCCGCGGCTTCGCACGCCGGCCTGCGACGCAGTTGCACCCAAGAGCGGCAGCGGTCCGTGCGCCGGCGACCCTGCCGCGAGCCGGGTCCAAGCCGTTGGTCGGGCCGGGCCCGTCGATCTGTTTTTTGCCGGCACGCCGACCGGCGATTGGAATGCCGTCTCGCTCTCGTCGTTGGCCCGGCTTCATGCCGCCGTTGCCGATCTCATCCAACACGGCATCATCGCGGCGGCCCACGATTGCAGCGAGGGCGGTCCCGCCGTGACCGTGGCGGAGATGGCGATCGCCGGCGATCTGCACGCTGCGTTCTTCGTCTCCGACGAGCCGCCGCTGCGCGATCCGTTCGCGACGCCGGTCTCGGCCTACGTCGTGCAGGCCCCCGACGTCGAATCTCTGCGAACCGTCGCCGAGATCCCCGGCATCGTCGTGCGCCGCGCCGCGCGCGTTTGGAAGTCCGCCGACCCCGCAACGTTCACGTTCGACGTTTCGGCCGCACAGTCTGGCGCAGCAACGACATCGCAGGCTCGAGCTGCATCAACGGATGCAGCGTCCGCTACATCGGCGCAGCAGGCGCCCACCGTGACGGCAATGCCGCCAGCCATCGATCCGTCCTCCCCATCGGTCCCGCTATCTGAACTGCGACGCGCTTGGCGTACTCCGCTCGATTGGTGATGTCGAACCCGACTTGGCCAGTCATCGGCGTCGGCGGGAACACCTATTGTCTGCCGGGGCGATTGCTTGAACGGGGTGCGTAAGTCGCTGAGCAGATGAACGGATCTGCAGTATTTCAAGTTTGCGCGTAGCGTTCCCGACGCCGGGATGGCCGACGCCTGTTGCCGAGGATGCTCCGCTCCATAATGCGTCGGCTGCGGGGGGCGACGCTGCATACAATCGCAAACCGGTATGGCCAACGCCGTGGGACTGTCGTTATGATTCGGAGGATGTTCGCTCGGAGGTCCCGCACCAACCATCGATTGGAGGACGGCCTTTTGTTGCCGGGTCTTCGGCAAGCGCGCCGGTACGGCGCGTACGAACTTCTTTGTGCGGATGCCCTCGACTGGCTCGCA
>CAZERK010000473.1:2012-3183 GCA_964514515.1 uncultured Planctomycetaceae bacterium | reverse complement strand
CATCACGCCGCAGATCTGTACGGACTTCCTGACGCTCGACGATACGGACGGGGACATCGGCAATGGCACACCGCACTTCGATGAGATCACGACGGCGTTCGGCGCCCACAACATGTGGATGGGCCTGCCGCCGGAGAACGACAACTGCGTCGACGCGGCCTGGGTATGCAACGGTGCATACGGCGGAACGACGTCGGGTATGACGGTCGATGGTTCGGCCGGTTGCGGCTCGTCGAATTCGACGGCGGACGTGTGGTACAAGTATCGCCCCACGGCGAGCGGGACGCTGTCGCTCGACCTCTGCGACTCCGACTTCGATACGGTCTTGTCGGTACATACCGGTTGCCCCGGCACGTCGAGTAATCAGATCGGCTGCAACGACGACTCAGGGTGGTTTGGCGCGTGCGGGTGGTTCCCGACGGATCAGTCCGAGTTGGAGGTTTCAGTTGCCGCCTACACGACTTACTACATTCGCATTTCCGGAAACAACCAGACGGGCGGCTACGTGCTGAGTGTGTCGGGCCCGGCCTGCACGCCGTACGGTGCCTGTTGTCTGGCGGACGGCACCTGTGTGATTGACATCCAGTCCAACTGTGTGTCGAGCGGCGGCATCTATCAGGGCAATGGGACGATCTGCCTTCCCAATCCTTGCGAGCAGATCGAGGGCGCGTGCTGCCTGAAAAACGACTCCTGCCAAGTCATGACCCACGCGGCGTGCGACGGTCTCGTGGGCGAGTACCAGGGCGACGACACCGATTGCGACCCGAATCCCTGCATTGAGCCGTGCGAACTCCTCGGCGACGTCAATGACGACGGCGTCGTCAACGGCGATGACATTCCGGGGTTCGTTCGAGCGAAGTTGGGTCAGGCCCCGGCGCCGGGCGAGGTCCAGACGTGCGCAGACTACGGCGGCTCGATGGCGGAGGACGTGGCCGACTTCGTCACTGATTTGTTGGAGTAGCGGCGATCGGCTTGGTGAGACGGAGCGCCGTGGACCGGCGGGAGGCGCTCGGGCATGCGAGCCGCCCGAGCGCCGGGCTTGTCTGTCACGGGGACGCCGTCGAGCGTTTGGCGCGGCGAGTTCGCGGCGGATGGAGTGTGCGCCATTGCAGGGAGCGCGATCGCGACGAGCCATTGGCGTGCCGGGGAATGGGGAATGGGGGAGGGGGCC
>CAZERK010000473.1:0-2002 GCA_964514515.1 uncultured Planctomycetaceae bacterium | reverse complement strand
GCAGCGCCGTGCGCCAGGGCGGGGCGCGCGTGGGCGAGGAGCCTTGGGCGGGCGGGGGATGGGGTATGGGGGGTGGGGGACGTTCCTGGAACATCGGCGGCGCCTTCCTCGGCGGCCGGCGTCGATGTCCATTGGGCGCAGCGAGCCGGGTTCTGGAGGGAGAAGGGACTGCCGAGAGCGTGTTGACGCCCTCCACGTGGGGGGCGTCGCTGACGCGTGCCGACGTCACGCGCCGACAAGGCTGCGAAACGCGCTCGTTGGACGACAGGGGCGACGAGCGCAACATTGGTTTTCCTGAGAAGCTGAGGAACTGTGATGCTTCGCAATCTGAGCTGGTGGTTGTTCTGGGGTGTGATGCTGGTCTCGTCCGCCGTGTTGCTGGGAGGCGATCGCGCGTTCGCGCTGGGGCAGGACGCTCCTAGGGGCGCAGCCGTCGCGGAGGGATCCGGTGTCGTGACGGCACCGAAGATTCGTGACTCCCTCCGGAGAAGGCTGGCGGATGAGGGGACCGCGAAAGTCTGGGTCTTCTTCACGGACAAAGGATGGGCGTCACGCGCCGGGCAGGACGCCGCCGTGCAACGACTCGCCGAGACGTACAACCGTCGGGCGATTCAGCGACGCATGTTGCGTGGCAACGCCGCGCGCGGCGGTCCGCTCTTTAACGAGCGGGACCTGCCGGTGGCCGATCGCTATGTCGAAGCGGTTCGGGCGACCGGCGCAAGGGTGCATGTGACGAGTCGTTGGCTCAATGCGGTCAGCGTCTGGGCGGACCAGGATCAATGCAATGCGATCGCCCGGCATCCGTTCGTGAAGGGGATGCAACCAGTCGCACGCAGCCGACGCGTTGACGTCACGAACGTGCGGGACGTCGGAGAGGGACCGTTGGGCGATGGGCAGGGTGATCCCCAGCGAGATATTGACTACGGCGCTTCGGCGGCCCAACTGAACCAGATCAGCCTGATCGCCCTGCACAATGAGGGCTACACGGGCGAAGGCGTCATCGTCGGCATCCTCGACACCGGTTTCCGTCGCACGCATCAGGCGTTTAACCAACCGGGGCACGTCGTCGAGGTAATCGCTGAGTACGATTTCGTGGACAACGACCCCAACACGGCGCCTCAATCAGGCGACCCGTCCAGCCAGCACAATCACGGCACGATGATCCTGGGCTGCATCGGCGCCTACAAACCGGCTGGCCTGGTGGGCGGGGCATACGATGCGGCCTTTGTACTGGCGAAGACAGAGGACACGACGGGCGAGTATCCGGCGGAGGAGGACAACTACGTCGCCGGCCTCGAGTTCATCGAGTCGCACGGCGCGGATATGGAGACGTCGTCGTTGGGCTACATCGATTGGTATACGCAGCAAGATCTCGACGGCGAGACCGCCGTGACGACGATCGCGGTCAACATCTCCACCTCGCTCGGCGTGCATCACTGCAACGCGGCCGGCAACGAATATAACGACTCCAATCCCAATACGTCGCACCTGATTGCGCCGGCCGACGCGTTTCAGGGGATCTCCTGCGGCGCCGTCACCAGCAGCGGCTCGATCGCCTCCTTCAGCTCCGACGGCCCGACGGCCGACGGGCGCGTCAAGCCGGAAGTGCTGGCGCGTGGCGTTTCGACGAGCACGGTGTCGCCCAGCAGCGACACGAGCTACACAACCGCTGACGGCACGTCGCTGTCCACGCCGCTCGTGGCCTGCGCGGTGGCCTGCTTGATCCAGGCCCGGCCGTATTGGACCGTCGACCAGATGCGTGAGAACCTGTTTGAGACGTCAGACTACTTTGTCCAGCATGGCACGCATGATCCTCTTTTCGTTCGCGGATACGGCATCGTCAACGCGTTGGGCGCATATAACACGGGACCGATTCCCCCGCACGCAAGCAACGCCTCGGCGAGCACGCCCGTGGATACGCCCGTCGTAATCGCGCTGCCGGCCGTCGATGACGGCTATCCCGAGGACCCCGGGGTGTTGACGTACTGGGTGACATCGTTGC
>CAZERK010000472.1:0-3186 GCA_964514515.1 uncultured Planctomycetaceae bacterium | reverse complement strand
GGTTAAGGGTCTCGTCCTCGCCGGGCGTGCTGCTCAGGTTCACCAAGGGGAAGCCCTGGTAGTTGTGAACGCCCTGCGTGGCCAGGTACACCGCGGCCGCGATGTACTGCATGAAGCGCCGCTTGACGTCGTCCGCCGAAACGCCGTCGGCGGGGTCGCTCATGTTGATGTCGATCGGCAAGACGCGAAACCAATCGGGCAGATCGGGAAACTGCAGCGCATCGAGCACAGGCCAGTCCATCAGGAAGCCATCGGTCGCCGGATCGTCTGGCGCGAAGGCGACCGGATGGGATGACAGGCCGACGACGCCATCGCGCGCCGCGTTCAGGGCTATGCCGGGCGGCGGCGGGACGACCTCGCGGCTGAGCGTGGTCAACTCGCCGCGGCGAACGGCGAACGGTTCGTCCTCGCGCAGAAGCGACCGCCATCCCTTTCCACCGGCGTTGTCGTACCCTTCGTAGTTGGCGCCGACGTAGTTGGCGTTGAGCCGATTCCATCGCGGTGTTTGACTCAGGTCGTAGCTGTTGCCGCTCAGGACGCGCGACCAGAGCAACGTGCCCGGCAGCATCCTGTCGATCGTGGCGGTTTGCGTGCCGGCCGGCGGGTTGCGGTCGCCCAGGCGGTCGGGCGGAACCAACATCCCGCGGCGCCGCAACGAGGCTTCGTCGCCGAGCCCATAGAGGTAGTAGTAGAAGTCAGTCGGCCACGGCCCGCCCACGAGCCACCGGCGGACGATATTGATGTCGTAGGCGGTCGGGTCGTTGACGCCGTTCGTTCGATAGCTCAGTAATTGACCGGTTCGATTGCCAACCGAGAAGCCGTCGTCGGCGTGAACGACGTCATCCAGCAGCAGCTCCGTCGCCCGACGGCCGCGGCGCTGGAGGTCGGGCGAGTTCTCGGCGAACGTCAGGCTTCCGTCTGTGAGCAACAGAGGCGACGCGACGTTCACGTTCAACATGCTCGCGTGGTCGACCACGCGGATCACGGCGTAAAGCCGTTTGGGATCGTTCGGATCCGCCCTGTCGATCGCGACCGGGAAGCTGATCGGAGAATCCGGTACGCCGTCGCCATCCGCGTCGTAGAGATCGACGATCTGGTCAGCGTTGGTGTCGAAGTATGGAAACTGCGGGATAAAGGCGGGGACGACCGGCGGATCCGCCTCCCATACCCTTCGAGCCACGGCGATGGTGACGTTCGTCGTGGAGCCGGGGATCAAATCGCCTGAGAAACCCGGCGGAGGCGTCTGGAGAATCGGCACGTTCCGCAGGCTGTCATCGTTGTACGAGACAGCCGAGATGTCGAGTCCCGTTCGGGCGTTCGTCTTCCAGCGGAACGGATTGATGCCGCCGCGGATGACGTCCTGGCCGAGATACGAGACGCGGTGCCACGCGAGAATCTGCTCCTCCGCGAGCCCCAGATTGTACGGATAGGGGGCATCTTGCGGGATCGCGATATCGTTCTCAACCGGATAGTGCGGGAGCGTGGACGCCAGCCAGCGGTCGTCCGGCCCAGGCGCGTCGAAAGGTTCATTGTTTTCGAGCAGGCCCTGCGGATTGGCGGAGGACAGGGGCTGCGAGTCGTTGCTCAACGGCGCCTCGACGTCGCCCGGCGCGCCCCAGATGTCGCGTCGCAACGTCTCCTGCACAATGCGGATCAGTCCGTTTGCCGCGCCGTGGGCGGCCGACGCGGAGCGTTCGTTGTTGGTCCGCTTCAGGTCCGTGTGCGTCTTGCTGATGAGAATCAGCCCCATGAGCGCCAACAGCGTCAGCACACCCAACACGTAGACCATGACGGTCGCGGGGCGCGACCTGGGTCTCAGCGTGTTTCGCGTGCTCGGGCTCATCGAATGCGTCTCCATCCTTATCGTAAGTCGACGCCAAGCGTCCGGCAGCAGCCGTGCGTCACGGCAGCGGCACCACAATCGAGAACTCCGTTCCAAAGCGCGTCACCATCGCTGGAGCCGCGTCCTCCGGATCACGGACGCCATCCTCGTCCAAATCGATCCACGTCGCGTGCCGGAGTCGATCTCCTTCGTCATAGATGCGGTACGTGAATCGCAGCGCCTTCGGGCGGTACTGCCATGTATCCGCCCGCCAGATCGCCCGATAGCGCGCGTTGACGTGCGCCAGCCCGGTCGAGGGGTAGCCCCATTCAATCTGCGTTACGTCCCCGTTCGCCAGGTCGAGCGGATCAAAGGCCTCGACCTCCTCCACCGTGCTGTCGGCGTACTCGTTTACGTGCTGGCCCGTGCCGTATTGGAATACGTGTTGTCGCATGATCGGCGCGTACGTCACGGCGCCCGGATTGTTCGGGTCGGGCAAGTTTGCGGGATCTGGGAGAAGGCCGAACCAGCGCGTCCCGAAGTTCTCGTCACCGGTATTCTCGTCGCCGTCGGGTCCGTAGGGATCGATCCGGCGACCGTCCGTCCATTCGATGCGGAAGTCCGCCAGACGCGGCTGGAACGTGAAGCCCGTTCGGGTGTAGTAGTCGGGCCTTTCGGTCGGCGGCCGCGGCACCAAACTGGCGGCCGTCGGCGTCACGTTCGGTTCCCATAGCGGTGCGAGCAACGACGGTTCGGAGAAAACCAACGCGGTCGATCTGCCTTGGATGAGATTGACGAGGGAGTCCGCCGTCGCGCGCAGCGTCGCGTTGGCCGAGACGACGGCGTCCATGGAGGCGTCTCGATAACCGGCGTAGAGGCTACCGCCGTGGATCATGTTGGCCCCCCCCGTGGAGACGTCGGGCCTGCGAGGCGGCGGCCAACCGAGGTGCGACGGATCGTCGGTCAACAGGAGGATCGCGCGATGGGCGAAGACCCATTCGGAGGCGGTCAGTTGAACGGATGCGTCATCAAACGGCCGCTCGACCAGCGGGTAATCCTTTGCCAACGGGATGCCAGGGCCGAAATAGACGAGGGCTTCGGGACTGCTCGCAGGCTCGCGCGTCGGAACGAGCGGAGATCCCTGCGTCGGATCCGTGAAAGACTGAAACTCGCCTGGCTCGCCCGAAACGATGAAGACGAGCCGGTCTTGTCGGATGCGGAAGACCGGCGGTCCTCCCGGCGTTTCAGCGCGCGCGTCCGTCGCGGGCGGAGACTCGATGATCAGGAGGCCCGGCCGAATCTTCGCAAGCTGATTGGCCAAACGTCGCTGCAGCGTGGCGGATGCTTGCAGGCTATCCGCGTGG
>CAZERK010000471.1:0-3212 GCA_964514515.1 uncultured Planctomycetaceae bacterium | reverse complement strand
CGGCTCCGCTCACCACGCGCTCCATTTTGAGAAAGGTCCGGCTGCCGCCCTTGGGAGCAAGAAAGTGCCGAACGGCCATGACGTAGTAGTTCGCGGACTCGCCCAGACGGTCGGTCACCGAAACGACCATCGAATGGCGCACCGGCATGCCGACGGTGAGCAGCGTGGATTGCCCCAGGGTCTTCAAATCCAGGTCGAGGAGGTTCTGCCCATAGACGAATTCGAGGGACGGCTCCTGCTCGAAGTCGCGGGGCTCCCACCGGAATGCGCCGATTTCGTCCATGAAAAAATCGTACGGCAGGCCCGTGCGGTCGTTGATCATCTTGACCGCCTGCCAGACCGTGTTGCGGTAGAGCGGCAGCCGGTCGAGGGCGTCCTCGATCTCGGTCACCTGGGAAACGTCGATGCCCAGGTCGCCCACCATTTTGCCAATAATCGAGGTGGGCGTTTCGTCCTGGAACGTGATCGTCAGCTTGGTCTCAAACAGCAGGCGCATTGCGTCCGCACCGAAAACCGTCAGCCGCTTTTTCGGCAGGATGTCCATGACCGTGCCGGTGAAGATCGTCTCCAGGTCGAAGCCCTTGTAGCCGTGGCGCACGATAAGAGGCGCGTCCTTTTCCACCTTTTTCGCCAGATCGCCCGGCAGATCGGGCAGCACGATCTCGCAGGTGTCGGCGTTTGGTTCGCGGGAAGACCAGACCGACATCCCGGCGACGGCGGTCAGCGTCAGATCGCCGATGGCGACTTCCGTTTTGGGTCCGAGGTGATTGATGGATTGGGGTTGCATCATTCGTCCCCCGGCCTGCCGGGTCCGCTGCCGCCCATGGCGTCTTGCTTGCCCGCGTTGAAGGCGTCGCGCAAAGCGGAATCCTCGGAGCTATGCCCCGCCGCCTCATCCGCGCCGCTGGAGGCGGGATTATCACCACCGGAAGCACCGCCCGATCCGCTTCCACCGCCACTGCCTCCGGATCCGCTGCCCGATCCACCGCCACCACTACCGCCGCGATCATCGACCGCCGCCTCGATGGGTTCGAACTCGGTGAGCGATACGGTCACCTCCAGTTGGGCGGGCCCCTCGGCGTCGGAAATCTCCAAGCCTTTGAAGAGCACCGTCTGGATGCGGCAGGCGTCGGTGAGTGGACTCTGGATCGAGAACACGCGCGGCAGCGAATCCGCGTTGTCGCGTTTGCGGAAGGCGTCCTGAAGGACAGCGTATTTCTCCAGGGCGGTCTTGCCGTCGTCATCGGAGAACAGGCGCAGCCCGATGCTGATCTCGCTGTCCTGGTAGCCGACCGCCTGTTTGATTTTCCCGGAGCGTCCGGGCGCCTCGACCTCGTCGATCCGCACCTCCTGGCGCACGCGCATCTGGCCGTGCGGCACCGGAAACTCGAACAGCACTTTGGCGATGTCCGGCGTGCCGTCTGACTTCACGTCGCCCAGCTTCACGTAGGTCGGCCCGTCGTTGGTGTACTCATCCGGCATAGGCCGCCCCCCATCGCCGGTTGAGCCGGGCAAAGAGTTCCTCGAGGCGCGCTTCCAGGTCGTCCACGGCCTCGGCCGCGTTGCCCACGTTGATCACAATGGCCCCGCGTTCGACGACCAGGGAACTACCGGAATTGGCAGGCGCGGATTCGTATCGGGAGCGCAGCGCGGGCATTTCAATAGCGCCCGGCGCGAGCGTGACATCCTTGAGCACGCCCTCGACGCCGCGCATAGGGGTATCGGATTCCTGGACGAGCCCCTTGGTAAAGGTCGGGAAGAACGCTTTGCCCGAGGCGGTCAGATCGGAAAGTGGGCCACGCCGGGCATCAGAGCCGGGCAGCAGATCACGTATCCAACCCAGCACCTTAGTGACGCCGCCCTTGAGCGACTCCCATGTGGCCATGATGCCGTCTTTGAAAGCGGTGATCAGGCCGACGCCCGCGTCGTAGAAGATAGTGCCGAGGCCGGAAAACCACCCGACGATGGCTCCGAAGTAGCCCTTGATTCCTTCCCAGACGCCCACGAACATCTGCTTGATCGTGATCCACGCGCCGGACCAGTCGCCGGTGAGAATCTGCATACCCGCTTTGAAGATGCCGCTGACCAGCGCCCAACCAATTCGGACGAGGTTGGCGATCATGTTCCAGACCGTGGCGATGGTGAGTTTCACGAACTCCCACGAGGCCACGGTGACGGTCTTGATGACTCCCCATGCCATGACGAGATAGCCCTTGAGGAAGGCGATGGCCGGGACGAGATAGGCGTAGACGACCTTGCCGAAGCCCACGAGATAGGTCCGGACCAACGGCCAGACCTCGGCGGTGTAGCTACTCACCGCTTCCCATGCACTGGTGAGCGTCCCGACGAAATAGCCCACACCATAGGCGACCGAGATCAGCACCGGCATGAAGGTGGTCTTCAGCGCCGCGCCCACGCGGGCGATCATGTTTCGGAAGGTCTCGCTCTTCTTATAAAGGAGATAGATGCCCGCCCCGAGGGCGACGACGCCCAGGATGACGAGGCCCACGGGATTGAGGAACAGCGACAGCAGCGCCTTGCCGACGCCGATGATGCCGGTCTTGAGCACAGTCATGAGGCCGCCCGCCTTGGCCACTGCCGCGCTCATGCTCAGGATGGAGGCAATCGACCCGGCGAAGCTGCCCGCAAGCCACAGAGCCCCGCCGCCAAGAATGAGGATGGCGGTGGAGGCCAGCGCCAGCGTGCTGACGACCTTGACCAGGGTCGGATGGTTGTCGGCAAATGCTTTGAAGCCCTTGGCCGCGCGTCCGAGCCAGGTCGCAGCGGATCGCAGGGCCGGGAGCATGGCGTCGCCCAATACGAGCGCGGCGTTTTTCACGTTGTTCCAGGCGATCCGGGCCTGCGCGCCGAAGGCGTCTTCCTGGAAAGCAAGCATTCCCATCGCCGCTCCGGACGTAGAGGCGGCGGCGGTCAGGTCCTTGAGCGCGCCTTCTTGCCCGATGAGCAGCTGAATGCCGCGCGCTGCCTCGTCGCCGAACACTTTCTGAATTTCGGACATCTCCTTGACCGACAAACCCCCCTCGGCGTACCGAGCCGTCAGCTGCGTGATGATGTCATTCATGGGCAGCAAGCGCCCCGAGGCGTCCTCGACCTTCAACCCCAGTTCGGAAGCGGCCTTGGGCAACTGGCGCAAAACGGCGGAAAGCGCTGTTCCCGCTTGCTCGGCCTGCAGTCCCCGCGTTTGCAGCAAG
>CAZERK010000470.1:0-3219 GCA_964514515.1 uncultured Planctomycetaceae bacterium | reverse complement strand
GGGGCGACAGGGATCAACATTTTGCAGAATGCCGGCGAATCGGCCGGGCAGGTCGTCCCGCATCTCCATCTCCATCTGATTCCTCGTCGGGCGGGCGACGGTCTGGGCTTTCGTTGGCGATCTGGCAAGTACTCGACCGGCGAGGGTGAGGCCATCCGCGATCGCGTCATCGCTGAGATATCCTGATAGCGTATCCAGTCTGAAGGCGTCGAACGGGCGCGATCGAAGAATGCTGCGCGGCGGCACGCCGTGCAGCGGTCCGTCGGCCGAGGCTGGCGACGTTGCGGGACGGCTCTGGTCAGGCTCATGCCGGCCCGGTCGACACGGCGAGAATGCGATTGCCGTAGGCGGCGCAGCGGGTGGTTGGCGTCGGCCTCGACGCTATGGGCCGGTGTCTCCATAATACTGCGAGTATTCGTTTGGATTGGACGGTCTGCGCCCTGAAACGCGACTGCGGCGGCGGGTTGAGCCGGCGCAGGCTGGCACGACGGCCGTAGCTGAGGGCGGGTAAACCGACTTGCTATTGCATGTAGGGTGGGCCCCTTGCGGCTGACGCGTAGGACCACAGGTCAGCCTTGGCGAACCTGCGTCGCCCACAGGGGGGCGACGCTGCATTCAAACGAAGAGCGCTTTAGCTGCGGACTGCTCCAAGGCTGGGGTGCGGTCTTGAAGCGATGCCCCGCTTCGCGTCCAGGGCTTGGACGGAAGCAACTGACGACGTCCCTGCGATCTTGATGACGCGGTTGGCCGGACGGTTGCGGAAATGGAGGATTCTGATGCGGACCTACGTATTGCTCGTCGTGTCGGTGCTGACATGCCTGCAGCCCACGCTGGGGCAGACTCCATCCGAGACAGCGACGACGTTTGCTGATGGCTCGGAACGACTGTTGCCGTATTCGTTCGAGGCGACGGGGCTTCGCTTTGCTGATCTGGTCACGCTGCGAGACGGCTCGAAGCAGCTCGGCAAGGCGATGGAATGGGCGGACCAGGTGCTCCTGTACGCCGAGGACGGCTCGGTGCGGGCCTTTCCCGCGTCGCAGGTCGATCAGTTCGAATTCCGCCGCTCGAC
This sequence comes from uncultured Planctomycetaceae bacterium, assembly GCA_964514515.1. Classification (GTDB taxonomy): domain Bacteria; phylum Planctomycetota; class Phycisphaerae; order UBA1845; family UTPLA1; genus CAZERK01. Next base: position 2,150 of record CAZERK010000470.1, on the reverse strand, counting down.
CCGTCATGCCGAAGCGCCGCAGCTCGCCGATCTGACGATTGCTTATGTCGAACGGCTGCCGCGAGACGCAAGCTGGCATGGTCACGTCGTCATGGAGGACGGGCTGCCGAAGCTGGACGTGGCGGTGGATGCGTCCTCGATGCATCTGGCGCCCGGCACGCCGGCGACCTTCAGGATTCATGTTCGCAATGCGGGCGCGGCGCCGTCGACGAAGGTCGCCTGCCGCGTCATGGTGGACGGTCAGGAAATTCAATCGGCGATTGTGCCTGGGTTGGCTCCCGGCGCCGAGCACGTGATCGATGCGGTCTGGGCCTGGCGGGAAGGGCCGAACGTGCTGCGCGTCGAGTTGGATCCGGACGGGGCGACTACGGAGTCGCTTCGTTGGAATAACGTGCTCGAGGAGCGGGTCCAGGCGCTGGGCGTGACGGTCGTCGTCGCGCGGAGCCGGTACGAGGCCTTCCGCAAGGTGCGCAACGTGGCGGACAGCTTCTGTTTCGAGGACTGGGTTCGGTATCAACTCGCGTCGCTGAACGGCCTCTTCGCCGCCTCCAAGTATCCCAGCTCGCCGCAGGGCGTGCGGGAACGCGTCCGATGCGACCGGATCGTGATCGTCGACGATTCTGCCGGCCGAAGCGATCGTTCTGCCTGGGAGCCTTCGTTGCGAAGGGATGGACGGGCGGATGGTCTGGCGGAGTACGCCGCGCTCCTGTTCTTCGAAGGCGTCAAGGATGCCAGGGAGGTGACATACGACGCCCTTCGGATGGATTGGGGACAGATGCAGGAGCTTGTCAGGCAGTTGGGTCTGATTGACCTGACGGCGACCGAGACGACGGTCGGACAATGCTTGGTCATGAACTGGCGTGGGCGATACGTTCAGCGCCAGCACGTGTTTCCGTACCGGCCATCGTTCATGTACGCGGCAGGCGGGTTTTCGCTAAGCGAGCGGGGCGCCGCCGCGCTCAACGGCTGCGTCGGGCGGCCGCGCGGATTCCGGGGGACGTTCCTGTATCAGGTGCCAGCAACCGTGGCGGTCGAGGTGCATTCCAAATCGGGCCTGCCTTTGCAGGGCGTGGAGGTTGACGTCTTTCAATTGATGTCCGAGGGCGAGTTCGCCGGTGCGGTCGCCGGTGCCGGGCGCGGCGAGCCGCTCTACTCAGGTCCGGTGGACGAACGAGGGCGTTTTGCGCTTCTCAACCAGCCGACGGCTGAGCATCGAACGCCCGACGGATTCGAGCTACGGCCCAACGCGTTCGGCAAGATCGCGACGGACGAGTCCAACGGCCTGCTGCTGCTGCGGTTTCGTCAAGGACGCAACGAAGAGTACCATTTCTTGCGGCTGTACGACTGCAATCTTGCCTACTTGCGCGGGGCGAAGGACGAATGCGTGCAGAGGGTTGACACGTCCTTCGGCGACCCGGACGCCCCCGCGGCGCCCCCGTACACGCAAATCAAGGTGACGGATCGGAGCACGGATTGGCCCAGCGTGGATGTCTGCTGGCGGCTGCCAGAAGGTAGCAATCTGGGCGACGTGGATGAGTTCCGCATCTACAAGCGCGTCGGGTTTGCAGGCGAGGATGCCCGGCCGTGGATGCTGGCGGACGTCGTCCGGCGGGAGGGAGGCCGCTGGAATCTGTGTGCCCCCGAGACATATTTCAAAGAGCTTCGCTGCGAGGCGTCCGATTCGCTTGATACGTCGTTTGCCGTGTCCGTCGTCGATACGCGGGGCCGCGAGAGCAGCTTGTCGCCACCCGGCTGCCTGGTCTATGACAAGGACAGCATCAGTCTGGCGATGACGAACGACATGGCGATCATGGCGCTCGCGGGGAACGGGCCGTCGCAGTTGCTGTGTTGGGACGGGGAAGTCGGGGCGCAGCATTACGGCGTGCGGACCATCGCGAAGAGGGGCTACGAACCGCATTTCGGCGGGCTGGTCGTTGGGGCCGACGGTCGGCTGGTCGTCGCGGATCCCGTCAACAACGTCCTGGCGTTCTACGAGCGCGGCGTCCTGATGGACGTCGTGCCCGACAAGCCGTGGTGGCCGGGCTATCCCAGCGACGAGCCCGGGGAGTTCTACACGCCGACGGACGTGGCGGTGGATCCGGTCGGCCGACTCTACGTCGCCGACATGCAAAACAACCGCGTGCAGATTC
>CAZERK010000469.1:0-3219 GCA_964514515.1 uncultured Planctomycetaceae bacterium | reverse complement strand
CCAGGCTTCGAAGGCAGCGGTGTTGCCGTTGCCGTCGCATTCGACGGTCTCGTCGCTTGGCAACGTGAACGTTGGGGCGGTCGTATCCTGGATCGTGAACGTTCGCGTCTCCGACTGCGTGACGCCGTGACAGCCGTCCGTCGCCGTCCATCGATACGTGTAGACGATCGTGTTGCCGCAACCCGGCGTCGCGCTGACCTCGACCGGCTCGGCGACCAGACCGGGCGTGCAGGCGTCCGTCACCGTCGCGACTTGCTTCCAGGCTTCGAAGGCAGCGGTGTTGCCGTTGCCGTCGCATTCGACGGTCTCGTCGTTCGGCAAGGTGAACGTCGGCGCGACGCCGGCACAGATGGCGTCGCCGTTCGGTTGTCCTTCCGGGACGTCGTTATAGGCATAACCTTCGATAAACGGTTGGGCGTTGCCGCCGGAGACATCCAACTTCACCCAGGCCAGGTGCGCCTCTCCACCGATGGAGAACCGCAGCCCAAGATACCGGTTGTTGGCGCCGCTCCAGGGCCCGGAGCCTTGCAGCACCATCGGCAGCGATCCGGCGTTGAACGCTCCCGCGCCGACGATCGCTTCGCAGGGCCACAAGGCTGCGGCATAGTACCTTCCGGACTGGTATACGACGCGCGTTGATATGCCGCTGCCGATCGGTTGGATGGACAGGTCCATCTGAAGTCCGAGGGTCAGTCGAAATTCGGCCGCCCCGTCGTTGTCGAGGTCGATATCCAGCGTGCCGGGTGGAAGCACCGTCTGCGGCGGATCCACCGCTGTGTAGATGATTTCCGCGGGGGCGGTCAGCGAGTCGGCGGCCGCCAACACGATGGCGACGACGCCCAGGATGCGCCACGAGAGCGTCATTCTCTGCCCTCCGGTTTCATGCGCGCGACAAGGAACTCCCCTTCGGCGCGCACGCATCAAAGAAATACGCACGCGGCCAGCCCCTCGTTGGGCGCTGCAGCGTTGTGCGGGATGCTGCCAGCGCGCACAGACCCGAGCCGGATGTGCCGCCCCCTTCTGATGTTGATTATGTTCGAATGCCCGGGGCGCTTCAAGGACGGGCGCGCTGGAGTCTCGTCTCAGAGACTCGCTGCCCGATAAAGGCGACCTATATGTCCGATATTAGGCCGATGAGCGCGGCGGACGTTCTCATGCCGGCCTCGAAATCCTTCACGAGGAAGAACTCGTTCGGTGAGTGCGCGTTGCAGTTGGGCTGAGCGAAGCCCAGCAGCAGGCTGTCCGCGCCGAGAACGGCCTTGAATTGCGGGATGATCGGCAGACTGCCGCCCTCCCGGATCAGCACGGGCGCCTTGCCGAAGCCGCTCTCCACGGCCTGCCGCGCCGCCTGCATCCCCTTGGAGGAGAGGTCCGCGAGGTACGGATCGCAGTTGGCGTGCGTCTTGATCTCGCAGCGGACGGTCGGCGGCACGCGGTCGCGGACCGTCTGGTCGAACTGCCGGCTGATCGGGTCGGCCTTCTGATGAGGCACCAGCCGCATGGAGACCTTGACCCCCGCGAACGACGGGATGATCGTGCTCGACCCCTCCTTCATGTAGCCGCCGTAGAGGCCGTTCACGTCGCAGGTCGGCCGGGCCCACATGCGGTGCAGCGTCGAGTAGCCCAGCTCGCCCTGGGTCGTCGGGCTTCCCACGTCCTCCAGGAAGGCCCGCTCCTTGAAGGGCAGTCGATTCATCGCCTCGACCTCAACAGGCGACATCTCGACGACGGCGTCGTAGAAACCGGGAAGGTTGACCTTGCCGTCGGCGCCCTTCAGCGACGCGATCAGCCGGCACAGCTCGTTGGCGGGGTTCGCGACGGCCCCGCCGAAGGAGCCGCTGTGCAGGTCTTTCGAGGGGCCGCGAAAGACGATCTCTTTATAGACAAGTCCTTTCGTGGCGACGGTGATCGCCGGCACGTCTTCGGCGAACTGCCCCGTGTCGTGGATGACGATGTAGTCGCAGGCGAGCCGGTCCCGATGCGCCTGGATGAGCGGCAGGAGGTTCGGCGAACCGACCTCCTCCTCGCCTTCGAAGAGCAGCTTCACGTTGATCGGCAGGCGGCCGACGGCTCGGCTCCACGCCTCGACGGCGAACAGCGCGCAGAGCAGTTGGCCCTTGTCGTCCGCGGCGCCGCGTCCGATGATCCGGCCGTCGCGCACGGTCGGCGTGAACGGCCCCGCGTGCCACAGCGAGCGGTCGCCCTCCGGCTGCACGTCGTAATGCCCGTACACGAGAATCGTGGGCCGGTCCGCTTGCGGCTCGCTTTGGGCGAGGACGGCCGGCCAGCCGTCGGTCTCGACGATCTCCGCGGCGAGCCCCGCGTCGGCGCAGGCGTTCAGCAGCCAGCTCGCCGCGGCCCGGATATCCTTCGCGTGGTCCTTCTGGGCGGAGATGCTGGGGATGCGGAGGAAATCGAGCAGCCGTTCCTGTAGCGCAGGCGCGTGCGTCTTCAAGTACTCGAAAGCCCGATCCATCTCGGCGGCGGGAGACATGAGGCGCTCCTTTCATCCGTTGCAGCGTAAGGCGGTTGCGCCTTCGTTGCAGGGTCCGCCCTGGGAGCCGTGTCGGAGTCGGTCGCCACGGCGGATGAGGCAGCGGTTCTTCTGGCGTTCGTGCCAGACGCCCTAGAGACGGTTTCATGGCGTCAAGGAGCCCCGGACTTCAGTCCGGGCGGCGCTGCAAACGTCTCGGCAGGAGCCTGCTCAGCCGTCGTGCCGCGATCCGGCGCCGTTCGCTTGACCGTCGGCACTAGAATACCGCGCATGGAACCCGACGACCACGTTTGCCATTGCTACCACGTGTCCCTGCGGAAGCTGGTCCGTTTCGCGCGTCGGAAACGCCCCGCGCGTGCCTCGCAACTGTCTGAGTGCCTCGGCGCCGGCACCGGCTGCGGATGGTGCATTCCGCTGCTGCAGAGGATCCATGCCTGGGCGACCGACGGTCGACCGGACAAGTCGACGTGGCCCGCCGATTTGGCGGAGGCCGACGCCGGCCGGAACGCCGAAGACCGTCGGCGATACATCGACTCCGGGCGCAAGAACGAGTTCTGAGGTCGACGCGTGACTGAACCGGGCGCTATTGCATTTTGCAGTCGACTGTGGCGTCGGCCCCTCGTACGTGTTTAGCGTTCGGCACGGAGGCGCAAATGTAGCGGCGCCCCCGTGGCCGACGCGAAGGACTGGGAGGCTCGCTCATGCCCCTGCGTCGGCCTCGGGGG
>CAZERK010000468.1:2962-3234 GCA_964514515.1 uncultured Planctomycetaceae bacterium | reverse complement strand
CGGCACGGCTGATCCGGCGCCGTGTTTACAGAACACGGCTCGGTTGCGGAAATCGCAGGCTTATGCGACACGACAGCGCGAATCACGCGGTCGCATCTCGGCGGCCGTGGTACGACTGACAAGAAGCGTGCAACTTGAACGGCAACAACGGAAACCTGATCCATCTGGACAACGTCGTCAAGACCTATCGGGTGGGGACGGAGGCCGTCCGCGCCTTGCGAGGCATCACGCTGGACCTCGCGGAGAACGAGTGCCTGGCGAGCAGGGGACCG
>CAZERK010000468.1:859-2952 GCA_964514515.1 uncultured Planctomycetaceae bacterium | reverse complement strand
CAAGAGCACGTTGATGAACATCCTGGGCTGCCTCGACGTGCCGACCAGCGGCAAGTACTGCCTGCGCGGGCAGGACGTCGCCAAGCTCTCGCAGTCACGTCTCGCCCGAATTCGGGGCCGGCAGATCGGCTTCGTCTTTCAGACGTTTGAGTTGCTGCCGCGCACGACGGCGCTGAAGAACGTCCAACTTCCTTTGATGTACGCACAGGTGCCGCACCGCCGGCAGAGGGCCATCGCCGCCTTGCATCGCGTTGGCTTGACAGACTGGGCCAAGCACCGTCCGAACCAGCTCTCCGGCGGCCAGAAGCAGCGCGTCGCCATCGCTCGGGCGCTGGCGCAGGAACCCGACATCATCCTGGCCGACGAGCCGACGGGAAACCTCGACAGCAAGACCGGCGACGAAATCATGGACATCTTCGACGGCCTGCACCGCGACGGGCAGACGATCATCGTCGTCACGCACGAGCGCGACATCGCCGCCCGATGCCGGCGCGTCATCACCTTGCACGACGGCCTAGTTTCGTCGGACGAGCGGCCGGGCGGGCCTTCGACTCCGGCGACCCGACCGGCAGCGGAGACGGCCCCCGCGTAACCGCAGATGAGAAAGCTCCTGCACATCCCGGTCGCGGTGTTCCGATGGCTGACGGGCGCCGCCGCGCGCAACGGCCAGAACGTCGCCACGGCGCTCGTGCAAATCTGGGCGAACAAGGGGCGAGCCGTCCTGACCACCCTCGGCGTCATCATCGCCGTCACGTCGATCATCACCGTGGTCTCGCTGGTCGAGGGTTTCGGCAACTACCTGACCGACATGCTCCGCGGCTACGGCACGAAATTCATGATCGTCCGGCCCTATTGGCCTTCGAGAAGGCACAGCGTCGGCATGGGGCGGGTCACGCTGGACGTCGCGGACATTCACGCCGTGCGAGCCGAATGCCTTGACATCAGCCGAATATCGCCGTTCGTGTACACGCAGGCGCTCGTCTCCTACGGCCGCGAGGTGGCGGAGGATATTCCGATCCGCGGCGTGACCGAGCAGTACCAGACGATCCGGCACTTTTTCGTCGATTCGGGGCGGTTCTTCGGACCGGTGGACGTCGAGCGCGGCGCATACGTCTGCGTGATGGGCCGAAGCCTCCTGAAACTGCTGGAATGCAGCGAATCGGTGGTCGGGGACTACATCGACATCGCGGGGTCGCGCTTCCAGGTCATCGGCCTGCTGGAGAGTAAGGGCAGCTTCATGGGCGAGGACCAGGACGAAACGATCATGATCCCGTACACGACGGCCCTGAAGATGTATCCTGAGCGGCGTGAGCAGATGTTGTTCCTGGCCGAAGCCTCCAGCGAGGACAAGATCGACCACGTGACGAGCCAAATCACGCGCATCCTGCGCCGGCGGCACAACCTGAAGCCCGGTCAGCCGGACGACTTCATGATCGACCGCCAGGACCAGATGGTCCGGGAGTTTGAACGGGTGCGCCAGCTCGCGGCGGCGGTCCTGGCCGGCATCGTGAGCATCTCCCTGCTCGTGGGCGGCATCGGCATCATGAACGTGATGCTGGTTTCGGTGACGGAACGGACGCGCGAGGTCGGGCTGCGAAAAAGCGTTGGTGGTCGACGGCGCGACATCATGCTTCAGTTCCTGACGGAAGCCGTCGTGCTGAGCACCGTCGGGGGAATCATCGGCATCCTGCTGGGCTACGGCCTGACGCACCTGGCCTCCGCGCACCCCAAGATGGTGGAGACTCACGTGCCGCTGTGGTCGGTGCTGTTGGCGTTGGGGTTCTCGGCGGGCACCGGCATCAGCTTCGGGCTGATGCCGGCGTTCCAGGCGGCGATCCTGCATCCGATCGAGGCGCTGAGGCACGAGTAGCGGAAGGTCTGGCAGGGTGACGCCGGCCGTTCGACGGCGGGCGGGTCGGATTCTAGGGATGGCATAGCGATGACGGCCGTGATGACAAAGCTCTGGAACGCGGTCCTGCTCGTGGAGGCGATCCTGGAGCGGCATTGGCAAAACGTCCTGACGGCCCTGGTGCAGGTCTGGATGAACAAGGCCCGGGCCGTGCTGACGACGCGCGGCAGTATTATCGCCGGCC
>CAZERK010000468.1:0-830 GCA_964514515.1 uncultured Planctomycetaceae bacterium | reverse complement strand
GTCACGTCGACGATCTGCGTGGTCTCCCTCGTGCAAGGGTTCGGCAACTACGTCGTAGAGATGCTCCGCAGCTTCGGCACGAACACGCTGTTCGTCATTCCCTGGTACCCTTCCGGCATGCACGGCCGGATGCTCGGGCGTGTCGTGCTGGACATCGACGACGTTCGAGCCGTCGGGGCGCTCAGCGACAAGGTGCGGCGGATCTCGCCGGTCATCTTCACGCTGGTGACCATCGAGTACGGCCGCGAGAAGGTCGAGAACGTCGAGCTGCGCGGCACCAACGAACAGTTCCAGGTGATTCGCAAGTTCTTCGTGGACAAGGGGCGGTTCTTCGGACCGATCGAGGTAGACCACGGCGCGGACGTCTGCGTGCGCGGCCGCGACTACCTGCAGCTCCTGCATTGCGACGAGTCCGTCGTCGGCGACTACGTGTACCTCAACGGGCTTCGCTTCCACGTGATCGGCCTGCTCGAAGAGCGAGGCGACATGATGGGCGAAAGCCAGGACAACGCCGCGTTCATCCCGTACACGACGGCCATCAAGATGAACCCGTTCTACAGGTATTTCATGCCCATCGCGATTGAGGCTACGGGCGAGCAGGACGTGGAAGACTGCGCCCTTCAGGTCTCGCGCATCCTGCGCGAGCGGCACGGCTTGGAGCCCGGCGAGCCGAACGACTTCCGCGTGTTCCGGCAGGACGAGTTTCTCCGCGACTTCGAACGGGTGAAGATGATCGCCACGGGCGTGCTCGGCGGGATCGTCGGCATCTCGCTGATCGTCGGCGGCATCGGCATCATGAACATCATGCTCGTCTCGGTGACCGAGCGGAC
>CAZERK010000467.1:1192-3242 GCA_964514515.1 uncultured Planctomycetaceae bacterium | reverse complement strand
GTTCGGATCGAATGGGTGGTGCGGGGAACGCCGGAATGCGCGGCGTTCGTCAAGGACCTCTTCACGCTGCCGAACGAGGCGCGGCCGCACGAGCGGCCTGACGTGCTGTTTGGCGGCGGCGTGGCCGAGCATCAGGCGTTGGCCGGCGAGGGGTATTGCGTGCCGCTGAAGCTGGACGACCTGTGCGATGGAACCCCGGCAGAGATCGAGGGGCTTCCCACGCGAGATGCCAAAGGACGCTGGTACGCGACGGGCCTGAACACGTTCGGGATCGTGTACAACCAGCGGGCTTGCGAGGAACGGGGCATCGCGCCGCCGACCGCGTGGCGGGACTTGGCGGACGCGCGGTTTCACGGATGGGTCGCCCTCGCGGATCCAGCGGTGAGCGGGAGCAACCGCCGGTCCTTCTGGCTGATCCTGCAGAGCGAGGGCTGGAATGAGGGCTGGGCGACGATCATGCGCATTTTGGCGAACAACCGCGCCATGATGGAGCGGAGCGCCGCCGCGTTGAATCTGGTTGCGCGAGGCATCTGCCTGGCGGGGTTCGCGGTGAACTTCGATGGTCTGGAGCTGGCGGCGAATACCGACGGGCAGGTCGTCTACGTGAATCCGCCGGGCTCGACGGTGATCGAGCCCGACGTCATCAGCGTACTCCTCTCCACGCACGATCGCGCGTTGGCGGAGCGCTTCGTCCGGTTCTGCCTGAGCGAGGATGGGCAGAAGCTGTGGGGGGTCCGAGCGTCGTCTCGCAGCGGGCCGCACGACACACTGTATCATTACCCGATCAATCCGGAAATTTACACAAAATGCGCCGGCTCGATGGCGATTCCAGGTAATCCGTTCGACCCCGGCTTTGGATTGACAACTCCGAGGCGAGAGGAGCTCGCGGAGATCGAACCCATGGTCTTGCCTCTGGTCCTGGCGGCCGTCGGCGAGGAGCACGTGCTGCTGCAGAGAGTCTGGGAGGCGACCATTCGTGCGAACCTGCCTGCGGAAATCGTCGCGGAGTTGACGGCTCCGCCGTTCGATCTCGCGACGGCTGTGAAAAGCGCGAAGGACTACCGAGAGGAGGACGCGGCGGGCCGCCAGGCGATGGAATCAGATTGGGCGGAGTCGTTCAAGGCGAGGTACGCATCGTTGATGGCCAGGCTCTCGGCCATCGCGATGGAAGGAGATGGCGTCTCCGCGCGAGGCGGTGAGGACTGACCACGTTGGTGTGAGCAGAGTGGAGGGCGCACGCGCGTCGCCCGGCGGCGCTGGGCCGTCCGCGCGACACGACGGCAAGGCCCCGGATCGGACCGCGCGATAAACGACGTAGCGCAGCAGAATAAGCTTATGGTCGGAAGCATCTTGACAACGTGAGCGGTCGAGAGCTACCGTATATCCTGGGTGTTTGGCGGCTTTGCGTGGGTTGAGGGCCGGTGCGGCTTTTTGAATCGCGCGTCATCGCGTGGGCGGATCCGCCCCGACTGTTTGGGGGCGATCGTAACGGGATGCGCGGCGGGGCGAGGGCGAGTGAACGCAGGCTTCATCGACAATTAGCGCTGGGGGACGTTGAAGAGCGCGTGCTCCGTCGCCACAATATGTTGCGTGTGTGCGGAAGCGGCACGTCTGGCGGTAGTTGTTAGCGGCCATTGTGGTGAGCGAGCCCAGCGGAGCGCGGCGATGCAGGCGTCGAGCCAGTCCTTCTCGCGAAGGACGATCATCAAGCTGACAGTGGCCGTGGCCCTGTTTCTTGTGGCCGTGTTGCTGCTTTGGCGGAACCTCGGTGGCGGCACGCCGGCCGCAGATGCGAACACGCGCGTCTTCATGTGCATCGAGACGGGCAAGACGTTCGAGCATCGACTTGAGGCGGGTGAGCGGGAGCCGATTCTGTCGCCTCACAGCGGTCGCGAGACGGGCTGGTGCACCGAGGCCTGCTATTGGACGCCGGACGGCCGCGCCAAGAAGACGCCGGACTACGTGGTGCTCAAGCGGCGCATGGGCGTCGACGCGCCGACGTATTGTCCGGTGTGCGGGCGGGAGGTCGTCCCGCTCAATCCGCTGGCAC
>CAZERK010000467.1:0-1182 GCA_964514515.1 uncultured Planctomycetaceae bacterium | reverse complement strand
GCGGAGTAGTCACGGGGAGCGACGCGCATGTCAAACCGGACAAGAAGTCGCTTGGGGATCGCCGGTTTTACTCTCATCGAGCTCTTGGTTGTTATTTCGGTCATCGCCGTGGTGATGTCCGTTTTGCTGCCGGCCTTGGGCGGCGCCCGTCGTCTGGCCAAGACGTTGGTGTGCCAATCGCGCCTGCGGGAGATCTGCGGCGGGATGCATCAATACGCGACGGACAACGAGGACTGGATCATCGGGTCGCCGGCCGGGTCGGGGCCGTACATCACGGGGAACGGCGCGTTCGGCGCCGCGGTTCAGCGTTGGGATTGGATGGGGCCGATGGCGAAGCAGTGGGGTGTTTCGTTGGCCGCTCAGAGCGCGACGCCGGAGGACACGATTCAACGATTCAATTTCTTGCGAGACATGCCCGCGTTCCAGTGTCCGCTCAACGACTTTCTTGCGGTCGCGTGGCCACAGAGCATCGACGCGGGCGTGGGGCGGATGATCAGTTACAACGCGGCCCGTTATATCCTGTTCGAGCATGCCAGTCGGTCTTCCGATGGGAGCGCGGACGGCGTACGGTACTACGACAACATATACGCAGAGAAGATCCCGTATGACTGGTCGCCTCGCGTCACTAAGATGGGAGACACGTCTCGGAAGGTCTTTATGGCGGACGGGGCGCGGTATTCGAATGTCTCGACGAAGCCGGACTACGACATCAGTCCGCAAGGCGGTTGGGGCGGTGCGTTTGCCGATGTCTCTCCCTACAGCACGTGGTCGCAGAGTTGGGACCGCAGCGGCATGAGTTCGGGGCCCGTCGACGCCCGCGTTTATGCGTTCAGGCATTCGAACGCCGCGCCGCGCGAGCGGGCGCCTGCCAACGTCTTCAAGCTGAATATGGCGTTTCTGGACGGGCACGTGGAACGGTTGGGGGACCTGGAAGCGGCGAATCCCCAATTTTGGCTGCCGCCGGGTTCGCAGCTGATGCCGAACGAGTTGTATCTTGACGTGCGGCAGCATTACGGCATCACGGGGCCGATCAACGTGAATTGACGGGTCCGCGAGCAGGAATCGGGGAGCGCGGGGCGGAAACGGAAGGCGTGCGCGGGGAGGACCAAGGCCTCGGGAACACGCCAGGCAGGGGTCGCCTGGGTCGTCAAGCTGGCGAAGCAGGAGTGGGTTGGAGTCAGC
>CAZERK010000466.1:0-3242 GCA_964514515.1 uncultured Planctomycetaceae bacterium | reverse complement strand
GGGACCAACAAGGACCTGGCCTTTCAACTCTTCGGTGATGAGACCGACCCGAACATCGGCGCCTGCTGCGATACCTCGACGGGAACGTGCACCGACGTCTCGAACCCCCTTGACTGTTCGGGGCCGTTCGAGGTGTTCTATCCCGGCACGCCTTGCATTTTCGCCGACTGCCAACCCGTGACCGGCTCGTGCTGCGACGACACCGCACCCGGCGGCGACTGCACGGACGACGTGAACATCGCGGACTGCCCCCCGACCAACCGCTTTACGCCGGGCGTCGACTGCGCGGACTTGGACCCCGAATGCGGCACCACCGACTTGGGCGCCTGCTGCTTCCCGGGGCAACTCTGCGAGGACGAAACGCCGACGGACTGCGCGAGTATGGGCGGCGTCTGGCACGAAGGCGACTGCGCCACGTTCGAATGCCCGCCTGAGAACGACGGTTGCGAGGATGCCATCGGCGTTGTCGCCGGGACGCACCCGTTCACGACGATCGGCGCCACGACGGACGGTCCTCCGTTGGACCCGTTGCCGCCGCAGTGCGCTGAGGTCCATCAGGACGTCTGGTTCAAGTACGTCGCCGATTGCACCGGCACGCTCACGATCAGCCTGTGCGACGGCACGGACTATGATTCCGCCTTGGCCGTGTACGAGGGCTGCACCTGCCCGCCGCCGGACGGGTCACAAGTCGGCTGCGACAACGACGCATGCGGTGTTCTCAGCCCCGGCCAGATCATCGCCAACAAGATCAGCCCGTCTTCCTATCGCCATTATCTCGACGACCTGTTGTACACGCACGACGGCGACAACCGCGACGCCGTCAGCGGTCCCGAACACGATCCGGCCAGGAGCAACATCGTCACCGTCCTGCAGGGCTTCGGCCTGCAGGTCGAGCTGCACGCGTTCACGTACAACTCAGCGACGCATTACAACGTCGTCGCCACGCAACTTGGCTCGGTCCATCCCGACGCCCAATACATCGTCGGCGCGCACTACGACTCCGCGGGAACGCCCGGCGCGGACGACAACGCCTCCGGCGTCGCCGGCGTGATGGAACTGGCCCGCGTCCTGTCTCAGTACACGACCGAGTACACCATCAAGTACATCGCGTTCGATCTCGAGGAGTATGGCCTGCTCGGCAGCGAAGCCTACGTGGCCGATCATCTGACGGACGACATCCGCGGTATGGTCTCCCTCGACATGCTCGCCTACGACGCGATGGACGGTGCGTGCGAGGTTTGGGGGCGTTCGGCGTCCAACCCCATCAAGAACGCGCTTGCTACGGCCGTTTCGCTGTACGGCAACGGCTTGGTTGCCCACGTTGAAGGCCAGCTCGATGCCAGCGACCACGCCCCATTTGAATGGGCGGGTTTTTCAGCTTGTCTCCTGATCGAGGCGGACGTTTGGGGATCGAATCCTTGCTACCACCAGGCCTGTGACTCGGTCGACAACGTCGGTTACATCAGCTACCCCTACGCCGTGGCCATGACCCGGGCGGCAGCCGGCTTCCTGGCCGACCAGGCCCTTCCCGACGTTCCCTTCATGGACGGCGGCCCCAGCCAGATCCAGTTCGCGGCGACGAAGTACACCTGTTACCTCATCCGCCTCGGCGGCGTCGGCGACGCAACGGGCACGGGCAATTTGTCGATCACGTGCGTCTCGGAGGGCGAGGGCGCCTGCTGCCATTCAGATGAGATGTGCGAGGTCGTGCCCGCCGGATCGTGCGAGGCGCCCGGCGACACGTTCTTCGAGGGCCAGACGTGCGAGAACGTCGTCTGTCCGCCCTACAACGACGACTGCCTCGACGCCATCGTCGTCACGGACGGCACGTTCTCCTTCGACACGCTCGGCGCCACGACGGACGGTCCGGCGCTCGATCCGGCCTTACCGCAGTGCGCGGAGGTCAACCAGGACATCTGGTTCGTCTACACCGCCTCCTGCGACGGCTACGTGGTCGTCAGCCTGTGCGACGCAGCGACCTACGACAGCGCGATCGCCGTCTACGAGGATGCGATCTGCCCGCCGGTCCCGGGAACGCAAATCGCCTGCGACAACGACGCGTGCGAGGTCAGCGGCGGCAGTCGCGTCATCTTCGAGGCCGCGGTCGGATTCAGCTACCTGATCCGCATCGGCGGCGTCGATGGCGCCACGGGTTCCGGCGTCCTGCACATCGAGTGCATCCCGGCCTTTCATGGCGCATGCTGCCACGCCGACGGCGACTGCGAAGTCCTGGAAGACGTCGATTGCACGTTGCCCGGCGACACCTTCTTCCTCGGCGTGCCTTGCGAAGCCGTCACCTGCCCCATTCCGGGCGCTTGTTGCCACCTCGACGGCGCCTGCGAAGACCTGACCGACGTCGAGTGCGCGGCCGTCGGCGACGCGTTCTTCGCAGGACAGACGTGCAGCGAGACGACCTGCCCGACCATCGGCGCCTGCTGCCTCCTGGACGGCTCGTGCGAGGTGCTTGAAGAGGCGGACTGCACGGCTGCCGGAGGTGTGCTCTTCGCCGGTCAGACCTGCGACGAAATCGAGTGCCCGGCCGTCGGCGCTTGCTGCCACGCGGACGGCTCTTGCGACGTCCTCGCAGAGGACGCCTGTACCGCCCCAAACGAGACGTTCTTCACGGGCCTATCGTGCGACGAGGTGACCTGTCCGGAGACGACGTCCGAATGCTGCCCCGGCGATACCGACGGCGATTGCCATTTCGATGAAGACGACATCGTCCTGTTCGTCGACCGCCTGTTGACGCCTCCTGCGCCCGACTCGCTGGGGTTCTGCCAGGCCGACGTCAATCGCGACGGCCGCGTTGACGGTCGGGACATCGCGCCGTTCGTCGAGAATCTCCTGACGGGACAAGTCTGCCCGTCGTACTGCCCGGGCGACGTGAACATCGACGGTACGATCGACGGGCTCGATATCCAGGGCCTCGTCCAGGCCATCCTGGCCCCGCCAGAGTACGGTTCGCTTATCTTCTGCCAGGCCGATGTCGATGGAAATGGTGACATCAATCTCGACGACGCCGCAGTCCTGGTTCAGATGCTGCTAAGCGGAGCGGCGTGCCCGTAGCGACCGACTTTTGCTGCGGACCGGCACGTCTTGACGACGGGCCGCTTCCATGCGAGAATGCTTGGCTCGGATTCGCGGCGGACGCGCTGACCCGATCGCGCCTGGCCGTTCGTCTGACAGGCGAGCGGCAGCGCTGTTTAGCCGCGACCCGAAGGGGAGCGCGTAGGACGTTCAGC
>CAZERK010000465.1:0-3244 GCA_964514515.1 uncultured Planctomycetaceae bacterium | reverse complement strand
TAGGGTGTGGTGTCAGCGGGTAGCTTGGGAATGGTTTCGTGGGTTTCGGTCTGGGTGTGGACGTGCGTGACATGACGCCGACTCTCAAGAGAAGCTCGCCCGGGAATATGGGCCGGCAGGTGTTCTCCGAGGTTCTTGGGTTGTCGTCAAGGCTGTCGTCGTCGGATTATGGCATCCGCTATGAATTCATACTTCGCTATTTGACAGTACTTTGCCGCCGTAGCTCAGTCGGTAGAGCAGCGGTTTTGTAAACCGCAGGTCATCGGTTCGAGTCCGATCGGCGGCTTTCTCGCTTCCCGCGGCACGCGCTCGCACGCCGTCGCCAAGTCTCGCAGCCGTCAAGGACTTACGCGCTTCCTTCGGTGTCATCGTTGCGGCATCGACTTCGCACAGTCTCGCACGTGAATGAGCTGTTTCGCGTGCCCGTTGCTGCGCGTACTGCTGCGCCTTCTCAGGCTGTGCGTCGACGGTCCCCGTCGCTCGCAGAGTCTCACGGTCGGGCCGTTCTGACCGCAAGCTCGGCAGGGTCTCAAGCGCGCCCGTTAGGTCGTGTATGCCCAACTTCGTGTACGTCGCCAGCGTCAGCGTCGGCGTCGAATGCCGAGCCAGCTCCTGCGCCACTTTGACGGACGCTCCGCCCTGAAGCAGCGCCGTAATGTAGCTCACGCGAAGGGCATGGAACGCACCCCGCCGCCCGGACGCATCGACTTCGGCCAAGTAGTGCGACGCCTGCCGCTCCCGTCGCTCTGCCCGGTCCGGCGTCTCTCGAATCCACGCCGCCCGCGCCCGCCGCAAGTCCGCTCGTAGCATCGCCGCCGCCTTCTCGTGCCAGCGGCCCGGCCAGACAGGCGCGTCGGCCGGCTTGTCGGTCAGCCACGCCCGCAACAGCTCCGCCAAGTCCTCACGAATCGGCTGCACGTCGGCTCGCCGCCGCTTCGACCGTGCCGCCTGAAGCGCGATCGCTGGCGGATCGTCGTCAAGGCGGAAGCTCGCCGGCGTCAGACTCCGCAACTCGGCCGCCCGGAAGCCCGTGCCCAGCGCCGTGCGGTACAACGTCGCCCGGTCCGTGCCGCTGAGGCCCCGTCGCCAATGCGGGCCGGTTTCCGCGGCTTGCACGAGCCGGGCCGCTTCATCGGCCGACAAGGCCCGCCGCTCCATCCGCCGGTCGGTTGCCGCGTTGTAGCCGCCCAGGTGCGCGAGCGCGTCATCGCTCGAGCGCCCGTCGCGTTTCAGCCAACGGGAGAATTGCTTGCACGCGCGCAGGTAGTGCTGGCACGTCTGTAGGCTCAGCCCGTCGGCGTGCAGCTCGCCGATCGCGCCTTGCACGCTGGACGGGGCAAGCTCGCCGATCCGCTCCACCCCGACCGCGCTCAGAATCGCGTCGACGCGCCTTCGTAACAGGGCTGTCTGTCGAGCTGTCACGTCCTTGGCCGTCAAGGCCGCAATCCAGTCCTGAACATGCTCGCTGACAGGCCGCCGGCCGTGCTCGGCGTAGCCGTCGGCCTTCGCGTCGATCACGCCCTCGCGCCGCAAGGCCATCTCCGTGGTGATCTTCGCAAGGATGCGCGCCGCCGCCTGATGGTCCGTCGTCTTGCTTGAACGCTGCCGCAGCCGAAGAGTTGCGGGCCGGTGGACGATCCGGGCCTGACGGCGCCGCCGCCCGCCCCGTGCCCACCGGCGGTAGCTGATACCGAACCCGACCAGGTCACCGAAACGCCGCCGCCAAGCCCGCGCCGCAGCCGCCGGCGGCAGGACCGTCCCAAACGACGCAACCGTCGATGAATTCGTCGGCTTATCGGAAAGGAGGTTTGTCGCGGCGGAACGACCGCGCCCACCCACCGGCATAATCGCCGGTGGGTGGCCGCGCATCGCCGCATGAGGTTGCCGCGTCCGACACGCAACTCCCCTTTCGCATCATCACTACGGTTGCGGCCGGTGCAATCCGACTGCCGCCCCACACACAATGCGCTAACATGGGCTGATGCGCTCTAACCCGATGACGTGCCGCGTCGTCCGGTCAAAACCAAGGTGTGGCCCCGCTCCCCAGCCCGCTTACGCGAACGGCGATTACACGATAGGATGTTGCCCGGGTTACAACGCGGGCGGTTGCCGCATGGAACAGCGAGATCATGTCTTCATCAGCTACGCGACCGAGGACGCCGCGTTGGCGGATTGGTTGGCTCGCAAGCTCGCGTCGCTCGGCTACGCCGTCTGGTATGACCGCATAAAGTTGCTTGGCGGCGAGCCGTGGCCGAAGGACATCGACCTCGCCATCAAGAGCCGGACGTTCCGAATGCTCGCGATGCTCTCTCATGCGTCCATTCACAAGGATAACCCAAGTCGTGAACGAACGACGGCTCAGGCTGTTGGTCGTGAACTTCATGTTCCCGATTTTCTGATCACGCTGAATGTCGATGGGCTCAAGCCTACGGAGATTCCGTGGACGCTCAGCGAGATCAACTACATTCCGTTCTCGCCTAGCTGGGCCGAGGGTCTTGCAACCGTCGTGAAGAAGCTGGTGTCCGTGAGCACGCCCTGTGTGCTTACGAACGGCCCGCGTCTCGCGGTTGAGTCGTGCGACCTGTCGCGTTTCATCCGCCCACAGCCAGAACAGTTATGCAGCAACTGTTTCCCACTGCGCCAGCTTCCCAGGAAGGTCGTGCGATGCGAGACGAAGTTCCCTGTTGCCCCGTACGCGCTCCGAACAACACGAGGACTCTGGGCTTCTCGCCGCTTGGCACCTAATCGGCTGGTTGCATTCGAGGAACCACCAGACGATATCAGGGAGTATTGCTCAATAACGTCGGTTCAGCCACTTGATTGGCCGTCGTGCCCGACATTGGATGGCGTCTGTACACGCGACCTCTTGGTGTCACTCATTCACGCATCTGCGGATACCCTGTTCGCATCGCGCGGCTTGATCTACTCACAGCATCAGGATTCATGGTTCATTCCTTCGGGGCTGCTAGATGGGGATTGGCTTCGGTACACGAAGCCTGACGGCTCCGTCGGCCGTCTTCTGGCGGTGGGCGAGCGGACTTTCCGAAGCGGAACCCATCGAGAGCCCTACCGGTATCACCTGAGCCCATCGCTCTCCGTTCTTCGTGGCTCGGACGACCCATTCGTGCTCGTGTTCCGGAACCGCGTATACCTCACGGACGCCGACGGCAAGCCGCTCGACAGGAACAGGATTCCCTCACGTCGAAAGCACCTCTGCAAAAACTGGTGGAATGATGATTGGCTC
>CAZERK010000464.1:0-3257 GCA_964514515.1 uncultured Planctomycetaceae bacterium | reverse complement strand
CGTGGGACGTCCGTCTGCGTCCTCTTGCCGTGTTGTGAGCCTCCGCCTTCCAAGGATGCGGCGCCTCAGCCAGAGCACCCCGGTCGCAACGAGACCGTCGTCGTTGTCGAGGAAAATCCACACGTCCGCTCCATCATCACGTCGTCGCTCAGAGCCGAGGGCTACAACGCGCTGCCTGTGGCGGACCTGGAGGCATGCATGAGCTGCGTTGAGACGGCCAGGCCCATGGCACGGCTGATCGTCCTTGATATCGAGCCCCTCGGCGCCGCAGGCTCCTCCATCCTGGAGGAGACCCGCCGAAGGTGTCCGCACGTGCCCAAGCTCGTGCTCGCGCCCAACACCGACGCCCAGCCTTCGCCGGATCTCCGGCCGGCCGAGCACGTGCTAGAGAAACCGTTTCAGGTGGCGGAACTCGTGTCTCACGTCGGCCGGTTGCTCGGCCGCACGCCGCATGCGAAGCAGGGGCTCGCTGCCCCGCTTGACTGACGGCAGGGGCGTCGGAGGCGCCGGCTGATGATGGTGGACGGGACCAAGATCCTCATCGTGGACGACCACACGCTGGTTCGGCAGGTCCTGGTTGAACGGCTCGCCAGAGAGGCCGATTTCACCATCCTCGAACCAGCCGCGACCGCCGACGAAGCCTTGGAGGCCGTGGCAGGTCGCCCCCCCGACCTCATCCTGATGGACATCGACATGCCGGGGCTCAACTGCTTCGAAGCCGCTCGGCGCATCCGGGCCATCCGGCCGCAGGTCCGAATCGTGTTTCTCAGCGGACACGTTCACGATGGGTATGTCGGTGAGGCGTTGGCCGTCCAGGCCTCCGGTTACATCACGAAATCGGAGCCCCTGGAAACGGTGATCGCGGCGATCCGAGAAGTCGCCGCGGGCGGGGCGTACTTCTCGCGGGAAGTCCGTCGCCGGATCGTCATCGACAGCTCCGGCGTCCGCCTCTCAACGATGGGCCGGTCACGGATCGCCACGCTGACGCCGCGCGAGAAGGAAATCCTCCAGTACATCGCCAAGGGCCTGGGTAAGCGGGAGATCGCCTCGACGATGCACCTGTCGATCAAGACGGTCGACCATCACCAAACCCGACTGATGCGTAAGCTCGACATCCACGACCGCGTCGAGATCGTGCGTTTTGCGATCCGCGAAGGTCTGGCCAAGCCGTGATCGGCGCGCCTCGTCGCGAGGATGCGAACGAGAGCAAGAGACAGCCGCCCCCGTCAACCCAATCGCCCGCGAAGCCAGGTCGCCGCGGCCTGGAGGGCTCGCTCGATGCCGTCGGCGTCCGGTCCGCCGCCCTGCGCCATGTCGGGCCGACCGCCGCCCTTGCCGCCGACGATGGGGGCGACTTCCTTGATGAGCTCGCCGGCCTTGGCGCCCTTGGCGACGACGTCCGGCGTCATCGCCGCGAGCAGCAGGGCCTTGCCCTCCTGTCGCGAGGCGAGCAGGATCGCCGCCGAGCCGGCCCGCGCGCGAAGCGAGTCGCACGCCGCCCGAAGCTGGTCAATCGAGGCCTCGCCCAAGTCCGCCGCAGCGAGCGTCACGCCGCCGATCTTCTCGGCCTCGGCGAGCAGCGCCTCCACGCGAGCGAGCACGTCGGCCGTGCCGGCCTTCGCCGCGGCCTTCTGCGCCTTCCTGGCACGGTCTTGCAGCTTCGCCAAGTCCTCGCGCATCCGCGCCTTCATCACGTCCGGCAGCTCCGTCTGGCTCATGATCGCCGTGAGCTCGGCAATGCGCTGCGGCAGGGCCTCGTCGTCAGCCTTGGCGGCATCCTTCAACTGCCGTTCGACGGCCGTCGCCGAGGCGTCGGCCTGCTTGGCCCGGTCGCCGGTCACGCCGACCACGCGGCGGATGCCCTTGGCGACCGCGCTCTCCTCCACGAACCGGAACCGTCCGACCTCGCTCGTGCGCTTCAGGTGCGTACCGCCGCAGAACTCGACGGAGTATTGCATCCAGCCGGGATTCTTCGGATTCGCCAGCAGGTCCTCGACCGGCACGCCGATCGAGACGACGCGAACGTGGTCGGGATACTGCTCGCCGAAGACGGCCCGCAGCGTGTTGATTTCCAACGCTTGGTTCTTTTCGACGACCTTGGTGTGCACCGGCAGGTCCGCCGCGACCATCTTGTTGACCAAATCCTCGATCCGAGCGAGCTGCTCGTCCGTGATCTGGGCGTGATGCGACAGGTCGAATCGCGTCTTCTCGGGATCGACCAGCGAGCCCTTCTGCTGCACGTGCTCGCCCAGCACCTCCCGCATCGCCCAGTTCATCATGTGTGTGACGGTATGGTTCTGCATCGGCGCAGCACGGACCGGGTCGACGCGGATGTGCACGGCATCGCCGACGCGCATCGAACCTGCCTGCAAGCGGCCGACGTGAGCGACTGAGCCCCCGAGCAGAATCGTGTTCTCAATGCGGAATTGACCATCGGAGCCTTGGAACGTGCCGGTGTCGCCGATTTGACCTCCTTGCTCGGCATAGGCGCAGGTGCGATCGAGTACGACGCCGACCACCGCGCCGGGTTGGATGTCGCCCGTGCCGTGCCATCCGTCTTCTTGCACGAAGCCGACGATCTTCGCATCCAGCGATAGCGTCGAGTGCTTGAAGCTGTCGTCGCAGGCCGGCAGGCTCCCCTCGATGCGCATCGCAATCTGGGCGACCGCCTTGCCGCCGGTTCGTGCCCGTTCGCGGGCTTCGTCCATCAGCCGCTCGTACTCGCCGATGTTGACGCTCAGGCCGCGTTCCTCGGCCATGAGCTCCGTCAGGTCGATCGGAAAGCCGTACGTATCGTGCAGCTTGAACGCGTCCTCCCCGCTGATGCGCCCGTGATGATGCTTGACCGCGGCTTCGGCGGCCTGCTCGAACAGGGCGATGCCGCGGTCCAGCGTCTTGATGAACGACTGCTCTTCCTCGCGGATGATCTCCGCCACGCGGGCAGGGTTCCTCTTCAGCTCCGGGAAGGCCGCGCCCATCGTCTCGACGACGGCCGGCACGAGGTCGCACAGGAACGGCTCGCGCATGTCGAGGTACTGCCGCCCGTAGCGAACCGCCCGGCGGAGGATGCGCCGCAGCACGTAGCCGCGGCCCTCGTTATCCGGTACGGCCCCGTCGGTCAGCGCGAACGTCAGGCATCGCAGATGATCGGCGATGACGCGGTACGTCACGTCGATCATCAGTTGCCGCTTCGCGTCGCTCTGAACAGAGCCGCGACCGTGAGGGAGCGGTCCCTCGCCATGTTGCGCAACCGCTTG
>CAZERK010000463.1:0-3262 GCA_964514515.1 uncultured Planctomycetaceae bacterium | reverse complement strand
GGTCGGCCGGACACGCGAACTCAGCGCGCACGGCCACCACGGCCGATCAGGATGGCTCCGATGGGTCTTGAGACGGGTCCAACACAGACTCGGCATACGCCAGGCAGCCGGCAGCGCGATATCGGCCGCGCGCGGACAACCAGCGCGCACAAAAAAGAGAAACGCAGGCAGCAGCCCGCGTTTCTCCCCTTCCCCTCCGAGGTGATGCCGCCTGAAGGGCCAGGCGCCATCCGCTCGGATCCGATCGATTGGGCGCCGCTTACTCCCCCCCAGTTTCAGCGGCGTCGGGACCACGCTCCCCTTGCAGGCCCCGTACAATCCGTCATCGATCGGCGGCGGCAGGCTCGATTCGCATCGGCGACCGCCGGGGCGACATGTTCCTGGTTAGCACGTTCTGATCCGGGCCAGGCGGTTACGAACCAGGTTCCTCCTCCAGCATCTTCCTGAGGTAGTTGTTCTCCCGTCGGGTCGCCTCCAGGTCGAACAACAGGTATTTGATGGACAGCCGCAGGTAGTCCATCGAGTCCTGCAAGCTGCTGACCGTCTGCTTCAACCGCTTGTGTCGTTCGCGGGTCTCCTGAGCAAGGGCCTCCAGCTTGGCTCGCTCGCCAGGCGGCAGCGTTCCGATCTCCTGGACCAGCTCGCTAAGCTTCTGTTGAAAAGTCTTCTCGTCCATGGCGTCCCACCCTCGCTCTCTTCTGGCCTGTTGGCAGGGTCGCTCGGACCCTCGTTTCCTTTCTCAACGCTTCTGATGCTTACACCGTAGGTTGCTTACGCCGTGCAGATGGGCAACCCCCATGCCCCTGCCGACCGGGCTCCCACAAGCAGCCGAAACTGCATTAATCTATTGAAAAGAAACGAGTTACAGCGCCGTTACGGATGCGGCCGGCAGGGCCTGCGGGGTACCGCCTGTAAGGGCGTGATGCGAAAGGGCAACGTCGCGTTCAGGCAGGAAGCCGGTCAGCCGCCTGTATTGCCTGACGGAGGCAGGAGTTACGGCCGTGATTCGCTGAAGCAGCATCCTCCGCTCTGGGAGGCGGTCGCCTGTGTATTTGGTTCAGTCGATGGTCGACCATAGACTAACGAGATTGTACGTCTCGGAGCGTCCGCGTCCGTAGGGAGCGCGCGCGTCGCCCAGCGACACGAGGATCGAGCAGACATGAGCGAAGACTACAACCCCAAGGCTCTGCGAGAGAAATGGCAGGCGTATTGGGAGAAGAAGACGACGTTTCGCCAGCCGAACCCCGGCGACCCCGGTTTCGACCCGACCAAGCCGAAGTTCTACGTGCTGGACATGTTTCCGTACCCCAGCGGGGCGGGCCTGCACGTGGGGCACCCCGAGGGCTACACGGCGACGGATATCGTGGCGCGGTACAAGCGGATGCGGGGCTGCAACGTCCTGCACCCGATGGGCTGGGATGCGTTCGGCCTGCCCGCCGAGCAGCACGCGGTCGAGACGGGGCAGCATCCATCGCTGACGACGGAGCGGAACATCGCGACGTTTCGCCGGCAGCTCAAGCTGCTGGGCTTCAGCTACGACTGGGACCGGGAGCTGGCGACGACGGACGCGGACTATTACTGCTGGACGCAATGGGTCTTCCTCAAGCTGTTCAACAGTTGGTACGACGACGCGGCGGACCGGGCACGGCCGATCGACGAGCTGCCGATTCCCGAGCAAATCCGGGCCGAAGGCGAACGCTCCGTGCGGCGGTACGTCGACGCGCGGCGGCTGGCGTACCTCGCAGAGGTGCCCGTGAACTGGTGCCCCGCCCTTGGCACCGTGCTGGCGAACGAGGAGGTGACGAGCGAGGGACGCAGCGACCGCGGCGACCATCCCGTCTATCGCCGGCCGCTGAAGCAATGGATGCTGAGGATCACGAAGTATGCCGACCGGCTCGCCCGCGACCTGGAAGGCCTCGACTGGCCGGAATCGGTCAAGCTCATGCAACGGAACTGGGTCGGCCGCAGCGAAGGCGCGGAGGTTCGATTCAAGATCGACGGCATGGACGACGCATTCGACGTCTATACGACCCGGCCCGACACGCTGTTCGGCGCGACGTACATGGTCCTGGCGCCGGAGCATCCGCTCGTGCAACGGCTCACGACGCCGGCGCAGCGAGAGGCGGTGCGGGCCTACTGCGAGGCGGCCGCGCAGCGTTCGGAACTGGCCCGGATGGCCGAGACGAAGGAGAAGACGGGCGTCTTCACGGGAGCGTACGCCCTGAATCCCGTCTGGCCGGAGGACGACCCTCGGGCGCGAATCCCGATCTGGGCGGCGGATTACGTGATGATGACGTACGGCACGGGCGCCATCATGGCGGTGCCGGCCCACGACACGCGCGACTTCGAGTTCGCCAAGCAGTTCGACCTGCCGATCATCGCGGTCGTCTGCCCGACGGCGCATTGGCTGCACGAACAGGTCTCGACGCGCGGCGTCGATCAGGCGTATGCCGCGCGGCGGGGGTGCAAGCCTGCCGCGGAGGCCCTGATGCGATCGGCGACGACTGGCGCGGCCACGCCGACGTACGTCGGCCTCCCGGATACGGGCTCGCTCATCGATGGAGACGCGGGCTGGCTGCAACAGGTCGGCCTGCCGGCCTACGCCGCCAATCCCGGCCTGTTCCTGGAGCCGTTCACGGGCGAGGGCACGGCGATCAACTCGGAGCGATTCAACGGGCAGTCGACCGAGAAATTCAAGCGAAACATCACGGCCTGGCTGCAAGAGCGCGGGCTCGGCCGATTTGCGGTCAACTACAAGCTGCGCGACTGGCTGTTCAGCAGGCAGCGATACTGGGGCGAGCCGTTCCCCATCCTGCACGGCCCCGACGGCGAGTTGGTGGGCCTCGACGAATCCGAGTTGCCGCTCAGACTGCCGGACATGGACGACTACCGGCCCACGACCGTCGCGGAAGGCAGCAGCGAGATGCCGGAGCCGCCGCTCGGCCGGGCGAAGGCCTGGGCCGTCGTGCAGCGCGACGGCAAGACGTATCGCCGCGAGCTGAACACGATGCCGCAATGGGCGGGCTCGTGCTGGTATTACCTGCGCTTCTGCGATCCGAAAAACAACCGGCAGTTCTGCGGCCGCGAGGCCGAGCAGTATTGGATGACGGCCGGCGGACGCGCGAGAGACGGCGCGGGCGACGGCATCGATCTCTACCTGGGCGGCGCCGAGCATGCCGTGCTGCATCTGTTGTATGCACGGTTCTGGCACAAGGTGCTACGACCTCGGCTACGTCTCGACGAAGGAGCCGTTCCGAAAGCT
>CAZERK010000462.1:0-3265 GCA_964514515.1 uncultured Planctomycetaceae bacterium | reverse complement strand
TGCGCGCCCCTCGGACGGAAATCCAGTTCTGACGGTCTTCCGGCATGCGACGGCGGCTCCGAAGCAGCGACGATTGCCCGCAGCGCCAGGGCTTCCTGCCATCTTACGCCGCCGTGCCAAAGCGCACGAGCACGATGCCTTCGGCCGGGCCAACGAGGCAAGGCAACCGGGCTCTCGCTGCATTCACGCGATCGAGATGCGCCTGAACGGGGCCGTCCCGATGCACGTCGGGATGAGGGGCGGTTTTCGTGCCCGGCGAGGGCCCGCTCCCTCACGGTCGCGGCTCTGTTCAGGTGCCCCTGTTCGTGTGGATGCGACGAGAGCGCGACCGGACAGGTCCCGGGAAAAAAACGTGCGATTTCCGCGGAGCATTCGAACGGCTCCTCCGCTCTGGGAATTGACGGGCCGCAAGGCCCGCCCGAGAGCAAGACAACGGAAGACAGTTGACCAACCAGGATTCAACAAAGAAACAGGAGAACCCAGCGATGTTCAAGAGAATGCAGAAGCGAATGGCAGCCCTATGCACCTGCGCCACCTTGATTGCGGCGATGCCCCTCTCGGTCGATGGCTGCCTCGGCGACATGACCGGCGGCGTCCTCGGCGGAGCGGGCTCGATGACCGAGGTCGTCACGAACCAATCGGCTTCGGCGAGCGCCGGCAACGGCGTAGCCACCGCGACGGCCTCTTCGACCTCGACCGTCACGACGCAGCAGGGCGTCTTCGGCGGCGGCTGGATCGGCGGCACGTCCGGCTACACCGACCCCTACGGCGGCTATTACGACGACTCCTACGGCTACTGATTCTCCCCCCCCCATGTTCCGCCCTTGCCTTTCCGCGACCAATGCCCCGACGACGCCCGTGAGAATCGCGGGCGTCGTTGCGTTGCGGAAGCACGAGGAAAACCGCGCGATGGGGCGCTTCACGGCTGCGTGCAGTTGCGGTCCGGGTAGCGGCCGGTCTGCCGCGGCGGCACGCGCACTGTGCAATAGCGACTCACGAAAACCGCGGCTCGGACGGGCAGGACGTGATGGCCCGGCGACCGGGAAGGGAAGTCACGGAGACGGCGGCGGGGGGATCGTGAACGTCATCCGCGTACCCTTGCCGACCTGGCTGTCGAGCTGGATCGTTCCGCCCATGACGCTGACGGCGTGCCGGACGATGGAAAGCCCCAGGCCGGTGCCGCGCATGGTTCCGCTGCGGGCCCGCTCGACCTGGTAGAACCGCTCGAACACGCGATCGTGCTCGTCCGGCGGGATGCCGCATCCGGTGTCCGCGACCGTCACGGCGATGCCGCCGTTCGCCGGGCGGCACGTGATCGCGATGCTTCCGCCTTCGTCGGTAAACTTGACCGCATTGTCTACCAGATTGTCGAGAATCAGGCGCAGCAGGTGACTGCTGGCTTGTACGGCGTCGGACGGGACCTCCACGTCGCAACGCCAGTCCAGCCGCTTGTCCGTCAGGCGATCGGCGAAACGCCGATGCACGTCGCGCAGGATCTCCTTCAGCTTCAGCGGCGTTCGCTCGAACGTGGCGGTGGGCTGCTCGAGCCGTGACAGATCAAGCAGGTCGGCGACCAGGGCCTCCAGGCGGCTGCTGTGGCGATCGATGACGCTGAGGAACTGAACCGCCGAGCCGGGGTCCTCGCCCAGTTCGATGGTCGCCATCGTCTCGACGGCCGCCCGAATCGCCGCCAGCGGCGTTCGCAACTCGTGCGAGGCGTTGGCCGCGAAGTCCGCTTTCATCTGGAGCGTGCGCGTCAGCTCCGTCACGTCGGTCAGTACGAGCAGTCGGCCGTTCTCGGCCGGCAGAGCCGCGGCGTCCGACGCGCCTTCTTGAACCGCTCTCTCATGACGTCCTGAGACGCCGCCTTCAGCCGCCTTCTCGGGGCCCCGTGCGGCGAAGTCCTCGGCAACCTTCCCCAGATGCCTCGCCGCGCCGTCCTCGGCTGTTCTCCCCGTGCGCCGCGATGCATCGCCTCCGGCCGCATTCTCCTGACGCCGCAAGGCGCCTCTTTCGGCCGCGTTGTCCGATCGCCATGCACCGCCGGCGTTGGACGCTGTCGAATCGGCCGTCAAGCGCGGGCTGCGGGATGCCGCCGCGTCCGTCGTTTGCCACGGACCGTCGGGCCGGGGCAACATGATGTCGGACGCCCTGGCCAACAGGGAGACGGGGCCTCCAGACCGGTCGAAGGACAACCGCGTTTCTTGGATGACGGGTTCGCCCAACGGAGAGATCGAGGAATCGAAGTCGCCGCCGCCCTCCTGCATCCGGGAAGCCGAGCCGCCGGCCTCCGCCCGCAGCATCCGCCGCAACTCCGGGTGCGACACGCATTCCTCAACACGCATGCCGACGAACCCGCGATGGTCTCCGCCGGCCGCCGCTTGGATATCCAGCAGTCTCGCCGCGGCCGGATTGAGCAGTCGGATGCGTCCGTCGGGTCCCGCGACGACGACGCCCTCCAGAAGCTGGGCCAGGAGCAACTCCAGCGTCCGACGGTGCCGTTCGATCGTCTGCAACTGGCCTGCGAGGCTGTCTCTCATGCTGTTGAGCGACAGGGCGAGCATGGCCAACTCATCTCCCCCCCGCACGTCCGCCCGAGCTGACAGGTCGCCACCGGACAGGCTCCGGGCCGTGGACGTGATGCGCGAGATCGGGCGACTCCAGAGCCGGGCGAGCCCCAGCGCCAGCACCACGGCGGCCACGGCGAGCGTCATCGCCAATTCCCAGATGAGCTTTCGGGCAAGCTGCGTCCGGGCGGCGATGTTGCGAACGGCCATCGAGACGCGGACGACGCCGAGCGGCGCTTTCGGGTCGCCGACGGGGAGGGCGACGTATTTCATGTCGCGGGAGACCGTGCGGGACCAGCGGGTGCTCTCGCCCACCTTCCCCGTCAGCGCTTCGAGGATCTCCTTGCGGCCGGCGTGCGACTCCATCTGAGCCGGATCCGCTTCGGAGTCGGCCAGAACGGTTCCGTTCGGAAGGACCAGCGTGATGCGAATTCCGTCGGCGCCGGCGGAGCCGACGGTCTTGACCATGCGATCCAGCTCGGCTGCGTGGGCCAGATCGAACTGATCTCGCGTTTCATAACGCAGGATTTCGGCCAGCGTCCGGAGGTTGGCCGAGGTCTCCTCGGCATAGAACCGTTCGAGAATGCCGACGATGAGCCAGACGCCGATCCCGACGACGGAGATGAGCAACAGCGCGTTGCCGAGAAACAGCTTCCAGAAGAATCCCAAAGTCATGAGGCTGTACCGAAAGTGAGCAC
>CAZERK010000461.1:0-3280 GCA_964514515.1 uncultured Planctomycetaceae bacterium | reverse complement strand
GGGCGGATACGCTTCTCAGCGGCGAGATTTTGGAGGTTCGCCAAGCCACCTTGGGGCGCGATTTTAGGACGGTGACGCCGCGGGAGACGGCCGCCACGGTCGTCATCAGCTTTCAATGGAAAGACCTTCGCACCGGAGAAGTGCTCGTCGACCGTCCAAGGTTTGTCCAAACCGTCGATTACATCCGGCCCGTCGGCGAGGATTTCTACCATGCCAGCCAGCGCGCCATGGACCGGCTCGCCGAACGGATCATCGAGCAGATGGAATCGAGTTGGTGATGCGGGGCCGGGCGCTATAATCCGATATTCAAGTATGCTGGTGGCGCGCCGGGCCGCAGTATCGGATCAGGGCAAGCGGTCGTCGGTTCATACTCGGGTCTTCAGCCCGCCGGCGGGGAGCAGGATCCAGAGCGGCATCAGGTGGTTCGATTGGGCAGGAAGTAATGTCGGAAGAAGGGCACGATCCAGAAGGGAGCCAGGGCAAGCCGCCCAACAGACCGCCGCCGCGGATGCGGATGTCGCGCGGCGTCATCAGTTGGCTGCTGTTCATCCTGATGGCGATGGCGATCGTCGCGCTCGTGTACCAGCGCTATGCGCGAAGATCATCATCAGCGACGATCAAATAACGGGCGAGTTCCGCCGGGATGCGCAGGGGCTGCCGGTCGGGCAATCGCAGGAGCGGCGGGAGTTCAAGGTCGCGTATCGCGTCGACCGTGTTTCGGAGATGGAGGCCCGGCTGCGCGAGGTCTGTCCCGCGACAGAGATCAAGTACGAGCCCAGCAGCACGCCCTACATGCAAATCCTGGTGAGCATCGTCCCCTGGATTCTCATCATCGCCTTCTTCTGGTTTTTCATCTTTCGGCAGTTGCGGTCGTCGGCGGGCGGCACGGGCATGTTGGGCAGCTTCGGGCGCAGCCGCGATCGCGTGAGCACCAAGGAGACGGTGAGCGTCACGTTCAAGGACGTCGCCGGCGTCGATGAAGCCAAGGAAGAAGTCGGCGAGCTCATCGAGTTTCTGAAGAACCCCAAGAAGTTCCAACGGTGGGGCGGCCGAATCCCGCGCGGCGTGCTGCTGGTCGGCGATCCCGGCTGCGGCAAGACGCTCCTCGCCAAGGCCATCGCCGGCGAGGCGGATGTGCCGTTCTTCAGCATTAGCGGAGCGGACTTCGTGGAGATGTTTGTCGGCGTCGGCGCCTCCCGCGTGCGAGACTTGTTCAAGTCGGCGAAGGAAAACGCTCCGTGCATCATCTTTCTGGATGAGATAGACGCGGTCGGGCGGCGGCGCGGCGCGGCCTACAACGGCGGCGGCCACGACGAACGTGAGCAGACGCTCAACGCGATTCTCGTGGAGATGGACGGCTTTGATACGTCCGACCAGGTCATCGTCATCGCGGCGACCAATCGATCCGACATCCTCGACCCCGCCCTGACGCGCCCCGGGCGATTTGATCGTCGCGTCGAGGTCCCGCTGCCGGACCTGAAGGGCAGGTTGGAAATCCTGAAGGTCCACGCCAAGAAGATCAAGCTGGCGCCGGGCGTTGACATGATGCGGATGGCGCGGGGCACGCCCATGTTCAGCGGGGCGGAACTGGCGGCGATCATCAACGAGGCCGCCATCATCGCGACCATGCAGAACAAGGACGTGGTTGAGATGGAGGATTTGGAGGAGGCCCGCGACAAGGTGCGCTTCGGCCGTTCGAACAAGAGCCGCAGAGTCGAGGAAAAGGAGCGAGAGGCCACGGCCTATCACGAGGCGGGGCACGCCGTCCTGCAAACGCTCCTGGAGGACGCCGATCCGCTGCACAAGGTGACGATCATCCCTCGCGGCCATGCCTTGGGGGCGACGATGACCTTGCCGGAGAAGGATCGGTACGGCTACGGTCTACGGTGGCTCTGCGCGACCATGCGGATTCTGTGCGGCGGGCGTATCGCCGAGCAGCGACACAGCAGCGACGTCAGCAGCGGTGCGGCCCAGGATATCGAGCAGGCCACGCTCTTGGCCCGGGCGATGGTCCTGGACTGGGGCATGAGCGACCGCCTCGGCTTCGTCAAATACTCTCCTGATCAGAAGCGGGAGACCTTCATCAACGAGAAGTCGTATTCGGACGAGACGGCCCGCGTGATCGATGAGGAAGTCCGCCGGTTGACCGACGAAGCCTATCGAGACGCCGAGCGCGTTTTGAACGAGAACTGGGAGAAGGTCGAGGCGGTCGCCCTGTCGCTGCTCAAGCACGAAACCCTCGATGCCGACGAGGTGCAGCGCCTCTGCCGCGGCGAAGAGCTCGACAAGCCGACCCTGTCGGGCGTTCTTGCCAACGAACATCAGTCCGCCAAGCCCAAGATGGCCAAGCCCGTCACGCCGCCTGATTTGGCGGATGGGTTACCGCACGGCCCTATGCCTCAGCCGGACCTCGGTTGAGGTTTATCGCACGCAACGTTTCGAGAAGCCGGACCGCGCTCCCCTGCGGGTCGCGGCTAAACGATGCTGCGCGGCGAGCGGCGCCGTTTGATCGCGGCAAGCGATGCCGCGCGGTTGCGGCCGGGTGATGCGGGTTGCGCGGCGCCGGGGGCTGCTGTCATACTGAAATCGCGGCCTTGGACGTGCGTTTCGGGCGGACGTTGGGCGCAATTCCTGCGCTGCGAGGGGGGCATATTTGCGGCCGTTTTTGACTTCAACGCATCAGGACGGCCTCCGATAAGTCTGTGTAGGTATACGAGGAGGTCTTGCGGTAGGTCGGTTCGACCGCGCGCCGAATCCTCGCGAGGCGTGCGCGCGACGGCGGCTGTCCGGCAAGCGCCTGGCGCCTGACGGAGGGCAGGCATCCAGAGGAGCGAGATGAAGAAAGACCGCCGCACGATGAGCGAGCGATGCGTGGAGATGAGGACGTTTCGGCGACGGCGAGGCTGGCTCGTGCTGCTGGCAACGATGATCACGGCGCCGGGTTGTGCCGAGTTGCCGGCGTCGGCGAAACAGCAGCTCATCGATGCCTACGGCGCGTATACGCGGAAGGATCCCCAGTCGGCAAAGCGAACGCTGGATGCGTTTCTGAGTCAGTATCCAGAGCATCCCGAGTCGGCCGAGGCGTATTACTTGCGGGCGTTGTGCCTCGCGGAGGCGTCCGACAAGGCGCAGGCGAACACGGATGCCCAGCAATGCATTCGCCTGACGCACAACGTCGAAGTGGCCGCCAAGGCCCACGCGATGGCCGGGACCTTGCTGATGGAGTCCGGCAAGACGGCGGCGGCGATCCGGCACTACAGCGACGCGCTGAAGGGTATGC
>CAZERK010000460.1:239-3284 GCA_964514515.1 uncultured Planctomycetaceae bacterium | reverse complement strand
GAACGCGGCGTGGGTCGCGGCGGGTTCGGCGAGGTGTATTACGCCACGAGCGACGGCGGCAAGGAAGTCGCCCTGAAGTACCTCCGCGAGAACCCCCAGATCGAGCTGCGCGGCGTCACGCATTGCCTCAACCTCAAGAGCCCCCATCTCGTCGCCCTGCACGACGTCAAGCAGAACGCCGACGGCGAGTTCTTCGTCATCATGGAGTTCGTCAGCGGTCCTTCGCTGCGGGACTTGCTCAACGCCGAAACCGCCGGCCTGGGTTCCCAGAAGGCCGCCTATTTTTTACGGGAGATCGGCAAGGGCCTGGCCTACCTGCACGACCGCGGCATCGTGCATCGCGACCTGAAGCCGGGCAACATCTTCTACGAGGACGGTTACGTCAAGATCGGCGACTACGGGCTCGCGAAGATCATGGCCGCCAGCCAGCATTCCGGCCAGACGGTCTCGGTCGGGACCGTCCATTACATGGCGCCGGAGGTCGGCAGCGGCAATTACGATCGGACGATCGACATCTACGCCCTCGGCGTGCTCTTCTACGAGATGCGCCTGGGGCGCGTCCCGTTCACCGGCGCCACGATGGGCGAGGTGCTGATGAAGCATCTGACCGCCCGGCCCGAGGTCGACGAACTGCCCGAGCCGTTTCCCCGCGTCATCCGAAAGGCCCTGGAGAAGGACCCCAAGGACCGCTACCAGACCGTCACGGAGATGGTCAGCGAGGTCTTCGCGATCGGCGAACTGGATCAGTCCGTCGCCGCCTTCGAACCCGCCAGCCTGTCGACCATCGCCGCCCGGGCGGCCGGTCGGATCTGCGCGCCGGCGGACGTCGCCGCAGCGGCCGTGCATCCGGGCGCGGGGGTCGCCGTGGGTCTCGGCGCCGGCAGTAGCAACGTCGGCCAAGCCGTGCCGCCGCCGATTATCCATCCGGGCGCCGGCGCGATGGGCGGCGGGCGATTCGGCCGGCTGCACGATCGCATCAGCACCCGCGTCGGGCGAATCAGCGAACGGATCGACCGTTCGCCCGTCGGGCAGCAAGTCGGCAAGGCCGCCGCGAAGCCGACGCATTGGTTCGAGCAGGTCGCGGTGGCGCTCTTGGTCGTAGCCGGTTTGTCCTGGGGCTACGGGCTGCTCATCGGCCATAGAGCGGAAGCCGGCCTCGGCGTCATGACGCACACGATCTCCGTCGTCGCGGGCGTGCTCCTCGGCGGCTGGCTGAGCCTCAGCAAATGGAAGATGACCGGTCGATGGGGACCGCGCGTCGTGATGGCGATGACCTCCGGCGCCATGCTCCTGCCCAGCTTCGGGATCGCCGAGGGGCTAGGACTCTGCGAGGCCGGCGGCTGGTCCCGGGCGATGCTGCTTTCGATGATTCTGTGCGATTGGCCGACGAGATTCCTTCGCGGAAGGCGCGGCGAAGTCTCGCTCGGCTCGGCGTTTTCGGTTGGGGTGTTCGGATTCATCGCCGGGGCCGTCATGCAGGCGGGCAATCCCCTGGGCGTCGCCGTGATTGCCGCCGCCGCGTCGCTCGCCGTGCAGGCGATGGCGGCCATCTGGCCTTTGCGCGGCCAAACAGGCGCGTACGCGCCGTCAGGCGCTCAGGGCGCATCACCGACGGCTGATCGTCGCGACGTGCCCTACGCGGCGGGCCCGGCTGGAGTCGCCGTGACGCCCGAGGGAGTCCCGTCGGCCGGGCTGCCGCCGATTCCTCAATCGGGTTCGGGCTCAGGGCTGCCGACTTCCGACGCGCATCATCTCAGCCGCGGCCGACCCGACTACGCGAGACGCAGCACGGCGATCCGGGCGTTGTGGCTTCTGGTCGCGGGCTTGCTGCTATGCACCGCCGTCATGGCTTTTGCCGCGCCGGCCCTATTGGATTCGGAAGACAAGGACTTGGCGATTGGCGTCATGCTGGGAATTTTCGCCTCCAGCTACTTCCTGTTCTCGCTCGGCTGCGCGATGCGCCGCTACAAGGCCGGGCTTTGGCGGGGCCTGTTCCGCCCCTGGCTGTTCTCCACGGGATTGGCGACCATCGCATCCGGCGGGGTCGGCATGGGCATGTTGGCGTCCCGTCCGGAAGAGGAGGTCATCGCGCTCGGCTTCATCCTGGCCGGCGCGATCCTCAGCCTGTTCGTCTGGCTTGTTCCGGTTCCGCCCTACGTGCCTCGTCCGCCCGTTCCTCCGAAGCAAAGCAACGAGAAGAAGGAAGGCGAAAACGCCCGCGCAGGCGGAGACGCCTCGGGAGACGGGAGCGGAGGCAAGATACGGAATCTGAGCGAAGTCATCAGCGAGGACGAGCTGGAGCGCCAGCAACGCAAGTTCAAGAAGATGATCTACGCGGGCTTGGGATTGATCGCTCTCGCCGTCTTGCTGGTTCCGTTCATCATGGCGGCGTCGCGGCCTCACGAATGGGACCAGATCATCCCGCCGACCGTCACGCCGATGGTCGCCGCCGGTTTCACCGTCATCATGCTCGGAGCCGTCAGGAGCCATAAGGCCAAGAAGCGGGCGGCCGGCGTTGTGCGGCTGCCGCTTCGCCGGACGATCGAGGTCGGCGGCATCCCGAACCTGTCCTCGCTCGTTGAATGGCATTGGACGACGCTGGGCTACTCGATCACGAACAAGTCGGACTTGCTCTGGTCGTTTCACCGTGGAGACTGGAGCGGCCAGTTCTGGCAGAAGGATGTTCGGCGTTGGCGCACGCAGGTCAACGTCGCCGGCTTCGAGCTGCCGGACGGCCGACTGCGGGTCACGTGCTACCTCAACGTGGACTCGCCGTTCAACCAGCCGACGCCATCCATGGTCGCGATGCTCGACGGGGAGATCAGCGACTTCCAGGAACTCCTGGTGGGCCGAGAAGCCTCGTCGAATCCTCCGGAGCAATTGGCATGACCGCCCTTCTGGGCACCCATCCCGTGCTCGCGGGCAGCGTGCTGCTGTTTGGCGCGCTTGTTGCGCTGTTGGCGGTCGCGGTCTTCCACGCACGCGAGCGGCGGCGTTGGATCGCGGTCGCCAGCTCCGCCACCGACTGTCCGTAGAGGTAGAAGC
>CAZERK010000460.1:0-220 GCA_964514515.1 uncultured Planctomycetaceae bacterium | reverse complement strand
GGTCTTCCACGCACGCGAGCGGCGGCGGTGGAGCGCGGGCGCCATGTTGCTGCTCGCCTGGCTGGCTGGGGCCGTCATGCTCAGCGTCACCGCCCTCCCGTCGATGCTGGCCGCCCACCGGCCGACGACGTTCGCCCCGCATGCGCCCATCGTCCCGTGCGCACCCACCGTTCCGCGTGAGCCCATCGCTCCGTACGAGCCCCTCGCCCCGCATGAGACG
>CAZERK010000459.1:0-3285 GCA_964514515.1 uncultured Planctomycetaceae bacterium | reverse complement strand
CTGATCGCCGACGTCGCCGTGATCGGTCTTCCCAACGCCGGCAAAAGCACGTTGCTATCCCGCGTCTCCCGGGCGCGGCCGAAGATCGCCGACTACCCTTTCACGACGCTCGTGCCGAATCTCGGCATTGTCGCCCTGTCCGGCTTCAGACGATTCGTCGTGGCCGACGTTCCCGGTCTGATCGAAGGCGCGCACGAAGGGGCGGGCCTGGGCGACCAGTTCCTCCGGCACATCGAGCGGACGCGCGTCCTGCTGCACATCGTGGACCTGTTTCCGATGGAAGGACAGCCGTCGCCCGCAGAAGCCTATGAGATGATCCGCACGGAACTGGCTAAGTACAGCCCGGAGCTTGCACGGAGGCCTGAACTGACCGTCGCCAACAAGCTTGATCTGTCCGACCGCCCTGATCCGCCGGAGTTGGGCGCCTTGGCCTCGCGGCTGGAACGCGAAGTCCTCGGCATATCCGCGGTCAGCGGCCAGGGCGTGGAGACGGTCGTCAATCGATTGTGGGAGATGCTCGAAGCACAGAAGGCCGAGGAAGCAGCCGCCTCCGCACCGACCCCGCCGCCTCGACCGCCGCCGCATCTTCGCACGAAGCCGGACGAGGAAGCCGGAGGCGTCGTCTGATGATCGTCCGACCACCGCCTCGGCCGCAACAACGCCCGCATCCCTCAGACGTGCTGAGATGCGTTTGCTCTGTTGAGAAGCCCACGGGATCGGGGGCAGAGCCGCGTACGAGTTCACAACACGCCGAATTCCTCGTGTTCCACGTCGGCTGCAGGGGCCGAAGCTATGCCGATTCACGATTGTATGTAGCGTCGTCCGTCCCGGCGCGCCGGGAATGCTGCGGGGTTTCAACAGAGCAAGACAGCTTCCAAGCGAGCCAGCAATCGCCGATCAACGGATGGCGTTCGCGCATCGAGACGCCGGCGAATCTTGACGGCTGTTGCCTCAACCGAAACCTCGCTTGATAATGCCCCCGTCATGCGAGCGATCCCCCTGACCGCCTGCGGGGAGGAATCAAGCGATGAGTTTTGCGTTCGGCGCCCATTGCGATGACTTTCACGTCTCGACGCGGCTCTACCTCAAGCTGGACTTGGGCTTGCAGCGGGAGACGGTTCTGCATTTCTTCGACGGCGTCAAGCGCGAGTTCCCCACCATGCGACGCCTGCGCCGTCGCGACGACGCCTCGCTCCAATTGGAAGACGACGAAACGCCGGGCAGCGCGCGACGATGGCTCCGCCTCGACGAGATGGCCCTCCGCTTCGGTTACCGCAATCCGCCGAGTCTCGACGCCGTCGCCCGACTCGGCCAGGTCGTGCTCAAGATGGCGCCGTACCATCTAACGCTCAGCGAGTTGGATTACGACCACCTGGAGGTCGTCCACGTCTTCGACCTCGAATACTGCGGCAACCACGATCAACTCGTCGCCGAGACGCTCTTCGCCGACAGCCCCTTGATGGGCCTGCTCTGCCACGACAGCGTTGTGCACACGCTGGACGCCCAGCCGTTCATCGGCGTGTCGGTCAGCGAGTCGTGCGACACGCAGGTCTACATCGAGGTCAAGAGCCACACGTCGACGTACGAGGTGCGGACGCGGCATTACGAACCGCAAGCTCTCAGCGTGTATTTGACGGTGCGCCGCTATTGGGGGTTCTCGGTGACGGACGCGCTGCTGGACGTCCATCAGACGTTGTGCGAGACGGCCGCCGTCTGGGCGGTCGACAAGGTTGTGCCCTTGGTCGTCAATCCGCTGGCCCAAGCCATCGCGTCCCGTCCATGATCTCGTCATCGGCAGACATGGAAGCCGCCGGCAGGCTGGCTGCACGCGGGGCAGAAGAGCCGCCGGCCTTGTACGTGTTTGGCGTTCGGCACGGAGGCGCGAAGCATGAGAGCCGCCGGCCTTGGCCGGCGGGTGGCTGCGAGGCGAATCGCGAAGCGAGGACGCGGAATGCGCTACGAGGACGCGAACTTCGACGGGTCCAGCGAACCGAGCGTCATGCCGCCGTCATCCCATCCGACCGTGATGCCGCCGCGTCGCGGACGGGCTCGCTGCTTCTTGGCGGCCGCGGCATCCTGAGCTTCTCGCTCAGCTTGGAACCTGGCGATCTCCTCGGAGCTGGGCCCCGTCGGCGGCTCCTTGAGGGACAGGCCGATCTTCTTGGCCTCCGCGTCCACGCTCAGCACGCGGACCTCGACCTCCTGCCCGACCTGCACCTTGTCGGTTACGGCTCGGACTCGCTCGTCTGAGAGTTCGGAGATATGGATCAGGCCGTCGATGCCGTCCTCCAGGCTGACGAAGGCGCCGAAATCGGTCGTGCGAACGACCTTGCCCTTGACGCGGGCGCCTTCCGCATAGCGCCGCGTGATGGTCGTCCACGGATCTTCGCCGAGGGCCTTGAGGCTCAGCGACAGCCGTCTCTTCTCCACGTCGATGTTGAGGATCGAAACCTCCACCACGTCGCCTTCCTTGACGACGTCTGACGGGTGCCGCACGCGCCGCGTCCAGCTCAGCTCGCTGATGGGCAACAGGCCGTCCAGGCCCGGCTCGATCTCGACAAACGCCCCGAAGCTCTCCAGCCGCACGACGCGCCCCTGGATCCTCGTCCCCGTCGAGTACTTCTGCTCGACCGTGTCCCACGGATTGGGCGTCGTCTGCTTGAGGCTCAGCGAGATGCGCTTCTTCTCGCGGTTGACCTTCGTGATCATGACGTTGACGCGATCGCCGACCTTGACCACGTCTTCCGGCTTGTTGACGCGGCCCCAGCTCATGTCCGTCACGTGCAGCAGGCCGTCCACGCCGCCGATGTCCACGAACGCGCCGTATTCCGCCAGACTCCGGACGACGCCCTGGCGGACCTCGCCGGCTTGCAGCGTATCGAGCAGATTCTCCTTGCGCTCGATCTCTTCGCGCTCCAGCACCTTCCGGCGCGACAGCACGATGTTCTCGGCGTCTTCGTCCAGTTCGAACTTCGTGACTTCCGCGCGGATCGTCTGGCCGATCAGCGCGGAGATGTCCTTGACGAACCGCACGTCGACCTGGCTGGCCGGGATGAAGCCGCGCATCCCTTCGATCTCCACCTCCAGCCCGCCCTTGTTCATGCCGACGACACGGCCTTCCAGCACCATGCCCACCTTCATGTTGCCGACGATCGCCGCCCGCTTGGCCTTGCGCCGGGACACGCTCAGCAATCCGCTTCGCCCGTCGCGGCCGATGACCATGACCTCAACGCGCTGACCACCGGCATAGGTCTCGTCCTTGCCCAACTCGGCGCGCGGCATCGC
>CAZERK010000458.1:2603-3325 GCA_964514515.1 uncultured Planctomycetaceae bacterium | reverse complement strand
AACGGCACAAGCTGGGCGAGGCAGACGAGAACGACTTCAAGGTCACGACGCTGAAGGAGAAAGAAGAACAGGCCCGAACGGTCAGCAACCAGATGACGCTTCTGATGTTCTTCCTGGCCCTGGTCAGTTTGGCCGTCGGCGGCGTCGGCATCATGAACATCATGCTCGTCGCCGTTACGGAGCGAACACGGGAGATCGGCATCCGCATGGCGATCGGGGCCTCGACCAAGGCCATCCATCGCCAGTTTCTCGTGGAGGCGGCGGTGATTTCCAGCTCCGGCGGAGCCGTCGGCATCCTCCTCGGCGTGCTGGGGGCCAATTTCATCTCCAGCACCATCGGCGTGGAGCCGTTGATGTCTCCGTTGATCGTGCTCATCGCCTTCGTGTTCAGCGCGGGCGTCGGCGTGATGTTCGGCTTCCTGCCGGCCCGGCGTGCGGCAGGCTTGAATCCGATCGAAGCCCTCCGGCACGACTGAGGCGGGTCGGTTGAGCAGGACTCGACGGGCAAACGGGGACTGGCTCCGAGCCGAAGGCGCCGTCCTTGCCGTGCGCCGCGTTTCGCGAGGCGCCTTTCCCAGGGCAATCGGATTCTCGATGTTGTCGGCCGCGTCAGCATGATTCTGAACAAAGCCGCGACCGTCAGGGAGCGGTTTGCGTCCCCAGCGTGAGGACCGCTCGTGCGAGTCCCGGCGCGCCGGGATTCTCGCTGGTACGAGAATCCG
>CAZERK010000458.1:2239-2567 GCA_964514515.1 uncultured Planctomycetaceae bacterium | reverse complement strand
CACCGGTTCCCGCGGGAATCCCTCCCGCATTCGCCGGGATCGGAATCCCGCCGCCGGGGGTGCGAGATGGGAATCTCGCATCAGCGACCGAATCCGGGAAGCGGCTTGCTTCGCCCCGACGGCCGATGAGGACATCGGCCGCTACATGCTGCCGGGAGCGCCGCCACGTTGGATGCAGTCCGTGCCAGGACGCGTCTGTCCCGATTGGCCCGCCCGCTGTATCCTTACATCGCCTACCGCTGGACGCAGTCCGATGCCGCAGCCGCTCGTTCCAAACCGTTTCCTCTGTCGATTCGAGTTCCCCATCTACCGCTGCGCCAAAACGCCC
>CAZERK010000458.1:0-2229 GCA_964514515.1 uncultured Planctomycetaceae bacterium | reverse complement strand
CGGCTCGGTCGATGCCTGGGACGCACGATACGCCCTGCCGCCGCTGCACCGCCTAGACGAGGAATCGGGTTTCGCAGCGGTCTACGCGACGTGGAACGAGGACGGCCTGTACATCGCCTGCGAGGTCGGCGGGAAAGCGCACCCGCCCAGATGCGAACCCGGCCGACTGGGCAACTCCGACGGACTGCGGCTGCTCACCGACATGCGGGACTCGCGGGACGTCCGTCGAGCCACGCGGTTCTGCCAACAGTTCTTCTTCCTGCCGACAGGCGACGGTCCTCGCCACGACCGGCCGATCGCCGGAAGCACGCCGATCCATCGCGCCCAGGACGACGCGCCGCACGTCCGGCCGTCCGACCTCCCGATCGCCTCGCGACGAACGCCGACGGGCTACAGCCTGACCGCGCACCTGCCGATGCGCATCCTCAGCGGCTTCGATCCCGCCGAGAATCCCCGCATCGGCTTCTACTACGTGGTCGAAGACCACGAACTCGGCCAGCAGGCGCTAACGGTCGGCGCGGCCCTGAACGCCCTGATCGATCCCAGCACGTGGGCGACGGCCGTCCTGACGAGCGTCTAACGACGCGGAGGCACGGGCAGGCGAACCTCAACCAGTCCGCCTCGCGCCCTCGTGCGGCGATGGCCCCAATCAATGCTTGAAGTGCCGGGTTCCCGTGAAGATCATCGCCAGGCCGCGCTCGTCGCACGCTTGAATCGTATCCTCGTCGCGCTTGCTGCCGCCGGGCTGGATCAACGCGGTCACGCCGGCGTCCGCGAGGATGTCCGGCCCGTCGCGAAACGGGAAGAAGGCGTCCGAGGCGGCCGCGGCGCCCCGCAGCAGGTCGCCGTGTCCGTTCTCCCGGGCCGACCACGTTGCGATGCGGCAACTCATCACGCGCGACATCTGACCGGCCCCGTTGCCGATGAGCATCCCGTCTCTGCAGATCGTGATGGCGTTGCTCTTCGTGTGCTTGCAGACGAGCCAGGCGAGCCGCAGGTCGTTCAGCTCGGCAGCGGTCGGGGCACGTTTCGTGACAACCCGCCATTGCTCTTCGTTCAGGCCGACCGTATCGCGGTTCTGGACCAGGACGCCGCCCGCGACGCGCTTCAGGTCGATCTCGTCGGCGATCGGCTGGTCGGTCATCTCGCCGACGTTCAGGAGCCGCACGCGTCGGCCCCAGTCCTTCCTGGTTCGGACGATCTCGACCGTTTGTTTTTATTATTAGGGGTCCAGCGAGATCTACACGAAGAACGCCCCCGGCGGGTTGGGATGCCCGGCCTCCCGAAGTGGCTTGCCGTACCGTTGGAACGTCTCCATGACGGTCTCGGCAAACTCCGCCGTCACGGGGAAGTTGACCGCGAGGATGCCGCCCATCGCGGCGTTCGGATCGCCGAGGTAGGCCTTGCGGTAGGCCGCAAACGGCTCCGCGTCGACGGCCGCCCCGCACGCATTCGTATGCTTGATGAACACGCACACGCTTGAAGAACCCCGCTCCAACGAGCCCCGGACGCCTCCCGCCTGCGACAGCTCCTTGCACAACTCCAGCGCCGCGCTGGCGTCCGCGTAGTTGTTGAAGGAGACGTCCATGTCGGCTTGCCCGACCTGCCCGCCCATCGCATCGCACCGAGGGTCGCCGGACAAGCTGAGGTACTCGCCCGTCTGGTGCGGGTTCTCGACGTACCCCAGACGCCTCACGTTGCACAGCCGCAGAACCCGATCGCCCCGCCCATCGCGCAGGCTCCGCGAAACCCAGCCCTCGATGGAGGCGTCGTAGATCACCGTCTGCCAGAAGACCTGTCGGGCGAACTCCCGCCTGCGCTGCCGCCATTGCTC
This sequence comes from uncultured Planctomycetaceae bacterium, assembly GCA_964514515.1. Classification (GTDB taxonomy): domain Bacteria; phylum Planctomycetota; class Phycisphaerae; order UBA1845; family UTPLA1; genus CAZERK01. The sequence continues at coordinate 395 of CAZERK010000458.1, read as the reverse complement.
AGGCGTTCCGCTTCGGAGCAAGTCCAGCACGACGGCCTGTTGCGACGGAAGCGAGCAGACGAGGACGTGCCGATGATTCTTGGCGGCCGCCCGCAACATGCACGGCCCGCCGATGTCGATCATCTCAATCGCGTCATCAAACGAGCAGTCGGGGCGGCTGATGGTCTGCTCGAAGGGATACAGATTGACGACGACGAGGTCGATCGGCCGGATGCCATGGGCTTCGAGTTGCCGCACGTGCTCCGGGTTGTCGCGGTCCGCGAGGATGGCGGCATGGACCTTGGGATGCAGCGTCTTGACACGGCCGTCGAGCATCTCTGGAAAGCCCGTCACCTGCTCGACCATCGTGACTGTAACGCCTGCCTCCTTCAGTTGATTGGCCGTGCCACCGGTCG
>CAZERK010000457.1:1511-3335 GCA_964514515.1 uncultured Planctomycetaceae bacterium | reverse complement strand
CGTCGTTAGGGCCTGTCGGGCGAGAAGCATGTCGCTGAGCGGCGTCAACGGCTCCTCGGGCCACGGCGGCGGGATATTCGAGAACAACACGCTCTGCTTTCTCTTCGAGCCGACCCTCGTTTGGAGCCAGAGGTATGTCCTCGGCATGGCCCTACCCTGTTCGGCCAAGAATCGCGGAGCTTCCACGTGAAAGAGCTCGTAGTCGCCTCGACTGGCGACAAGCAAAACGGGCTCCGTTCCCGACAGTCTGCGGATCGCTTCCTCGCCGATAATCCGGCGCTCGCGCTTCAGGGAGCGACGGCCTCCTGCCATCCGCAGCAATTCCAGTTGATCGACCAGGCGAGGAAACCGCACGTCGCTGTACCAGCTTATGCGGGGGTCCTGCTGGGCGATCTGATAGATGTTCGGCCGCAGCGAGGGATCGATCCGCTCGCGGAGTTGGGCGGCGAAGTCGCGATACGGCAGTTGCGAGACGAGGATCGGCATGAAGTTCGGCCAGACCCAGAGCCACATGCCCCACATCGTGCCGACCAGCGCCGCGAAGGACGCATTTCGCCGTCCGTGGTAGAACAGCCACGCCGCCAGCATGGCGCCGACGCCCAAAATCCCAGCGGCGACGGCATAGGGTGGCCAGACCTCCTTCCATTCAAAGAGCTGCGTGTGCTCGTGCCACCGGTATAGGCCCCATGCGCCGGCCAGCAAGCCGAGGGGCAACAAGATCCAAACGGCGAGGAAACCGGCTCGATTGAGATCGGGCCGAACGCGGCGGTCGGGATCGAAGAACACGGCAAGCTCGGCGCCCAGCATGACGAACAGCGGAGGCAGGGCAGGCAGGAAGTAGCGCGTCTCCTTGCCGGCGGAGGCGGTGAAGAACGCCAGCAGCCCGAGGAACCAGAGCAGCATGAAGTTCATCCCGTCCCGGCTGACGCCAGGCTTCCGCCGAAAGGCGCGAACGAAGGCGGCCGGCAGCGACAGCGTGTAGGGAAGCGTGAAAACGGCCGTCGGGATGAGATACAAGAAGTAATACTGCCATTGTCTGTGCGATTCGACGGTCGGCAGGTTCCCTGTGAAGCGGTCAAGGAACTCGACCCGCCATTTGTCCAGGGCCGTTGGCTCCGTGAGGTAGATCGTCAAGGCCCACGGTAGCCAGGGCAGACAGAACAGAAGCAGCCCCAGCAGGTGCCAACCGCTCGCCAGCAGCCGCCATCGTCTTTGGATCAGCACGTAGAGCGCGGCCGGCACGCCCACGCATACCAGCGGCATCGGCAGCTTGTAGAGCATGCCGACGCCCGCCGCGAGATAGCCGGACATCCATAGCAGGCTGCGTCGCCAGCCCGGAGGCGCATCGGCCGAGCCGATCCAGAAGCACCCGAGCGAGACCGTGATCCAGGCCGCCAATCCCAAGTCGCTCGCGCCCCGGTGCGACCAGTAGACGATCATCGTGCTGGAGGCGGCGGCGAAGCCGGCGAACACCGCGGCGCGATCCCCGGCAATGCGTTTGGCCAGCCAGAAGACCATCAGGACGATCACGACGGAGGCAACGGCGTTGGGGATGCGCGTCGAGACCTCGTCGACGGCCGTGCCGCGGAGCTTGCTCGCGAGCATGACCGCCCAGTAGGCGCCCGGCGATTTCTGAATGCGAGTCCCTCCGCTGAAGCGGGGAACGATCCAGTCATCGTTGTCCAGCATCTCCCTCGCGGTCTGAGCAACCCAGCAGTCGGTCGGTTCAAAATAGGCGCCGCCCTGCAGATGATAGAACGACAGCAGGAGGGTCCAGCCGACGAGCGCCGCCCGCCCGAATGGGAGGCCCTGGAAACCCGCGCC
>CAZERK010000457.1:0-1501 GCA_964514515.1 uncultured Planctomycetaceae bacterium | reverse complement strand
CAGCCGACGAGCGCCGCCAGCCACGCATGCGTCGCCGTGCGCGGGCGTTCGGCGAGGGCTGGCACGACGCCGCGCTCCTCGACGGGGCTGAATCGGCCGGGATCCAATTGTTCTTGCTGCAGCGACCCTGTTGGCTCTGGAGGTTGGCTCATGGTCTATCCTACGCTCGATGGGTTTGCGATCCGTGCATCCTGCCTCGCTTGTCGCGGCCGTCTTCGATTCCGACCGCCTTCAGCCGCCGGGCTGGTTGGGCCGCCGGGCGCTCGGGCTGCGAGAAAGCGGCGCATCGCCGCGCAGCCGCCCGCTGCTCCCTCTCCCTTCCAGGGAGAGGGTTGGGGTGAGGGTGTTGGCTCACGACGAGCCGCCCAGGCTGCTCGTCAGCGTCGCTGCCCAAACTGAGGCCCGGACCGTTCGGCATTCCGGCGCAGCGTAGCAGCCGCGCGTGCTTTACGCCGCCGGGGCAATTCATGGTTGCGTGCGGCTCCACGGGCGCCCAGGAGGCAGCCGCTCCAGGACGACGGACTGGCGGCTGCGGACTCACGCAAACGCCCGCTGCCATCGCCATACGGTAACTCGGAGGAGGACTATAACTGCCTGACCGACGTGGGGCTACAGGTTGGTTTCGGTTGAGCTGGGGTCTCGCAGACGTCCGAGCGGAAGAACTGAGCCGCGCCCTCCTTGCCCATGTATCGTTCGAGGATGCGCGGGTCCGTCTGCGTGAGATCAGCGACGAGCAGTCCGTCCACCACGCCGCTGAAATCGGGATCGACGTTGCAGCACAGGAACTTGGCGTTGAGACGCAGGTATTGCCGCAGCAGGATCGGCACGCCCTTCTGGTCCGGCTCGATCTCCGAAACCAGCGACGAGACCTCCTCGACGTCGCAGACCAGCCGGCCGCCGGTCCGCACCAGATCGCTCGGCTTCCAGCGCGGCGGATTCCGCGGCCGAACCCAACGGGCGAGCTCGGGCGAATGCGAATGCGCTTCGAGGAAGGCGATCATCATCTGCTGCGAAAGCGTCTTGTATTCGTTGCTGATGCTGACGGGGCCGAACAGCACCTTGTACCGCGGGTCCGTCAGCAAAAAGCGGCCGATGCCCTTCCAGAGCAGCGCCAGCGGTGAATGCTGCTTCTGATACTCGGCGCGGATGAAAGACCGTCCCAGCTCAACGGCGGGCGCGAGGCGATCGAAGAACCCCGGCGAGAGCTTGAACAGCGTGTGCGTGTAGAGGCCGCGGTCGCCGAAACGGGCTCGGATCTCGTCCGTTCGTGCCAGCCGATAGGCCCCGACCACCTCGCCGGCTTTCCTGGACCAAACGAAGAGGTGCAAGTAGCTCTCATCAAACCGATCGAGGTCCAACGCCTTGCCGGTTCCCTCTCCGGCCAGCCGAAACGTGACCTCTCGCAACCGACCGATCTCCCGTAAGACGTGGGGGATTTCGCGCGATTCCGCCAGCCAAACCTGGTGCTCCCCGCTCTCGCTCATCAATCGGCTGCTGTCCC
>CAZERK010000456.1:0-3337 GCA_964514515.1 uncultured Planctomycetaceae bacterium | reverse complement strand
CCCAGGCGCCCTGCTTGAAACGGCCGCGACCCTGCTTCCAACGGCTTGTCCACGACTGCCCGCGGTATCCCCACGCGATGCCGAAGGCCAGGCCCGCGAGATGGCAGGCGTCGCCGCCGGCGTTGGCGCCGCGCGTGAGCAGATTGACGGCGTAGATGACGGCGAAGAGCGTAACGGCCAGACGGATCGGAACGGGGAACAGCACCAAGATCAACTGGATGGAAGGAAAGAGCACGGCGCATGCCCCGACCACCGCCAGGACGCCGCCGGAGGCCCCGACGAGCGACGCATAGACAGGCAGCCAGCCCGTTGCGCAGACCAACAGGAACGCCAGCGCGGCCAGAGTCCCGCCGACGGTGTAGAAGACGAAGAACCGACGGGCCCCCAGGTGCCGTTCGAGGTACATACCGAGAAAGTACAGGCCGATCATGTTGAACAGAATATGAAAGATGTCGGCGTGCAAGTACGCGAACGTGAAGAGCCGCCAGACCTGTCCGTGGAGCACGAGGTCCGTCCTCATGCAGAACAGTCCGAAGAGCGAGTCGCCGATCGTGTCGGACACCATACAGAGAACGAAGACCGCGGCGTTCGCCAGCATAATGCCTTTGACCGCCCGGCCGGGCGCAGGCAGTCCTCCGAGCCAGCCACCCGTGCCGCTCGGGCCGGACGTGTAGGGTCCGCTGCTGTATGGGCGATTCTGCCAACTCATGGCTGCTCCTGTCGGTCACGTCGATCCTGTTGCTCAAGATCCCAGTATAAGAGCGCGATGAGCGTCTTGGCGTCCACGATCCGGCCGGCGCGGACCATTCGGATCGCCTCGGGTGGATCAACGATCTCGACGACGATCTGTTCGGTCGGTCCAAGACCCTGCTGCGCCTTCTGGAGATCGGTCGCCACGAACGCCTGAATCCGCTCGGTCAGAATGCCCGGCGAAGGATAGAACTCGCACAGAGGCCGAATCGAGCCCGGCCGATAGCCGGTCTCCTCCTCAAGCTCACGTGCGGCCGCGTCGACCGGGGCTTCGCCGGGAACGTCGAGCGTGCCGGCAGGCAATTCCCAAATCTCCCGTTCGATCGCCTTGCGGAACTGCCGGATCATGACGACGCGGCCGTCCGTCCGCAGCGGCAGGACGACGACGGCCCCCGGATGCACGACGATCTCGTAGGGTCGCTCGCCGCCGGTCCGCAACGAGACCGTCTTTTGGATCACCTCGAACTTGCGGCATTTGAGAAGCTGCTTCATCTGGAGTCGTCCGCTGGCGTGCTTCCCGACGCTTTCAAGCAGTTTGATGATGGCGAAGACCAGCCTGCCGAGACGGTCCGTCGCACCCGTTGGCTGGACGCTGTAGGACTCCCAAAGGGCAGTTTGCGACCGCGTTTTCGATCGCGCCGCGCGGGGCAAGATACACGTGTGACGAGCCTTGCAGCGGCCTGCTAGTGTAGTGAGTCACGTTGTTTGCCTCTTATGGTGAGGCACCGGCTAACAACCGGTGCGGCACACAGGCTACTAGCCTGTGCCACACCATGATGCACGAATTCTGACTGACTGTACTAGCGCAATCGTCGCAAGGGGTCGACATGTCACGCCGACTGCCGGCTACAGCGGTTCCCGGTTCAATCGACGATCCGCCGTTGCGATCCCGGTCGCGGCCACGCTTGGCCCAAGCCGTCCCCGATCGATCCGTGATCACGAGCGGATCATCTACGGATGCTGGAGCCGCCCTGCCTGGGCTTCTACCGATAGAGATTATAGGTCCTTTCAGAACGTCGAACAAACGGCGAAAGATCGGCCTGGCTCGCGCGACAGGCAGGACGTGTCATCAATCGTTGGCGACGCTGGTTCACGAAGATGGAGTCGACGCGGGCGTCGATGCCGCGGCAGGCTCAGACGCGGGCGTTGCACCGGAGAGACCTTCGAGCGCCGCGATTGACGCGGCCCGCTCTTCCGGCAGGCAGCCGATCACGTAACCCTGCCAGCCGGGCGCCAAGCGCTTGGCCAACTGAACGAGCCTCTCCTCACCCGGCTGCTTCGGCGTCGAGGAGGTCGTGATGGCCGCGAGTTTTGCGTGAAGGCGAGGCAACACGACGGCTGTGCGAAAACCAAGCAGCTTCGACTCCGCCTGAGGATCGGAACCGAGCGCCTCCAACAAGCCGTCGATGATCTGGGCACGCTTTGTATGGGCCGCTTTGCGAAGCTCGCTCAGACGATCGCCGAAGCCGCCATCAATCGCATCCTTCACCTCGAACAAGGCATCGATCATCCGGGTCGAATCCGCATAGGACGCGGAGTCGCTCATCGAGTCCACGCGAGCCTTCACGTGATCGAGGACGGCGGCAGCCAGCGGCGCCGTATCCAACAGCTCGCCGTCCGACGTCTCGCCGTCGGTCAGGGCGCGGATCCGATCCACGGCCACCTTGGTCTCGCTGGCAGATACGAGCGCGACGACGGAACGGACGGCCATCGCCCGATACCGCGGGTCCTCCGGATTGCCGATCAGCTCCATCGCTTGATTGAGGTTCGCTGCCGCCGCCGCGTAGTCGCCGAGGCGAACGCACACATCCGCGACCGCGTCGAGCAGTTCGACGCGCCGATCCGCTTCGGACAGCTTCAGTTGCGCGAACCGCTGCTCCGAGTCCCGCAAAGCCGTCAGCAACTCGAGTCGACGGAGATCGCCCTGCCTCCCGTTCACGCCGGCAAACGCTTGGGCGATCCGCAGGTGGTCGAGCGGGGGCAGACGCTGCGTTATCTCCTCGTACGCCTCCCAAGCCCGCTGTCGGACAGCTTGGTCCGACTCGCCGCTGCCGTCGATGCGCAACGCCAGCACCTGGAGATCTCCCTCGCGCCGGCCACATTTCCCCAGCGCCGCAACGGCGGCAAGCCGAATCTCCGGTTCCGGTGCGGTGGTCAACGGGATGACGTCGTCCGCAGCCGCGAGGTCTCCGAAGCCGCCCAGCCCGGCGACGGCGCTCCGCCGGATCGACAGCGGACGGTCTGTCGACAATTCGGCCTTGAACACGGGACGAAAGACCTCCGTTCCGATCCGAGCCATCGCCTCCAAGAAACGCAGACGCAGAACATCATCTCTCCGGGGAATCCTCTCATACCGGAGCAGAATCGCATGGATGATCCGTTCCTCCAGCCCGGGGTCCTCCCCGCCCACGGAGCGGGCAAGGTTTGCCAGCGCGGGCGCCGCCTCCGCAACGACTGGCGGCACGTCATGCTGAAGCCGGTCAAGAAGAACCGGGACGGCTTGCCTGCCGTCCAGCCGGCCGATCGCCATGACGACCGCCGCGCGGACGCGGTGGTCGGACTCCACATTGAGCACTTCGAGCAGTTG
>CAZERK010000455.1:0-3338 GCA_964514515.1 uncultured Planctomycetaceae bacterium | reverse complement strand
CGTCGGGGCCGCCCCGCGCGGGGGCCGTCTTCTCGCGCGCGGGCCGAGCAGGAGCTCGGCCGCTACACAGCCAGGAGTCGCGCGCATCCGTGATATGCAACAAACACGGACAAGGCCGGGGGCGCTCAAGCGCGATGCGGCGGTCGCAGCGGTGGCAACGGTCGAGGGCGTCGCGGCGGATTGTTGGCCGGCCGGCCGATCGATATAGTCCGCGAGCATGTCCAAGGATGCGAAGTTCCTGGGTTCGGCCAAGGTCATCGCCGGGTGTACGATCGTCTCGCGCATCACGGGCCTGGTTCGCGACATCTCGCTAAACCACGTTTATGGCCAGAACTGGGTGCAGGATGCGTTCAACTACGGGTTCCTGATTCCCAACCTGTTCCGTCGACTGTTCGGCGAAGGCGCGCTCTCGGCGGTCTTCGTGCCGACGGTTCCAGAGGTGCTGGACCAACGCGGACGGCCGGCGGCCTGGGTGCTGCTCGGCCGGGTGACGGGGTTGATGGTCCTGGCGCTCGTGAGCCTGACCATCCTGCTCGAACTCGGCGTGCTGGCGGTCGGCTGGCTCGCGCCCGGGGGGGCGATGCGGACGCTGCAGCTCGGGCTCAGCGCCGTGATGATCCCGTTCATGATCGGGGTCTGCCTGCTGGCGTTGTTCTCCAGCATCCTGAATTGCCTGCAGCATTTTGCCGTGCCGGCGCTGCTGCCCGTCGTGCTCAACGTCATGGTTATCCTGGGCGTTCTGGGGGTCGGGCCGGCGATGGGCGGGCCGTTGGAGCGACAAGTCTATGGCGTCGCCGTCTGCGTTCTGGCGGCGAGCGTCATGCAACTCGTCCTCATCTTCCCGGTGCTTCGGCGGCATGGCGTGCAGTTCAAGCTGTCGCTGAGCCGGTCGGACCCCGACCTGCGGCACATGGCGCGCATTTTCGTGCCGGTGCTCTTGGGCCAAGGCATCCTGCTGTTCAACGTGTTCTTCGACGCCCAGGTTTGCACGTTGTTCACGCGCGGGCCCCAACAGCCCGAGACTTTCTCGCTGTTCGGCTGGCAGTTGTCCTATCCGCTGACCGAGGGCGCGCTGTCGGCCGTGAACAACGCCCAACGGCTGTATCAGTTTCCGCTCGGCGTGCTGGCGATCTCCTTGGCGACGGCGGCCCTGCCCATGTTCAGCCTGTACGCCAGCCGCAAGGACCTGCCGGGGTTGCGGTCGTCGCTGGGACAGGCCCTGCGACTGGCGGTCTTCGAGGGCCTGCCGTCGGGCGTCGTGATCCTCGTCATGGCCGAGCCGATCGTATCGCTGTTGTTCGAGCACGGCCGGTACGACCACGAGGCGACGCTTCGGGCCGCCTGGGTCCTGCGGTGGTACGGCATCGGCATGGCCGCGTTCTGCTGCCAGCACATCGTGCTGCGCGGCTTCTACAGTCTGAAGGACACGTTGACGCCGATGTGGATCAGTTGCTACCTCGTCGCGCTCAACGCCGTGATGAACGTGACGTTGCTGTGGCACCCTGACATCCGGGAGGCGGCCTTCGGCATCAGCACCTCAACGACCTCGTGCCTGCACGTGGCGGTCTCGATCTGGTTCCTGCGACGGCGGATGCAGGGGCGGATCGGGGCGCGGCGCCTGCTCAAGTCTGTCGCGAAGACGTGCGTCGCCAGCGCCGCCGCGGGCGTCAGCGCCTGGCTGCTGTTGCGATGGGCGACGTCGTGGGACTTGTCCGGCGTGGGTCAGGTCGTGCGGCGGGCCGTGCAAGTTGGCGTGCCCTTGGGCGGCTGCATGTTGGCCTACGTTCTGACGGCCAAGCTCCTGCGCATGCAGGAACTCGACTGGGTGCTCAAGCGGTCGTCAGCCGTCTCCCCTGCGGCGTGAGCAAGCATCCTCTGCCGCGCGTTATAATCCGAGTTGATGATCGACTTCGACGCCATCGCCGTGACGACGGAGCAACTCGGAGAGCCGGTCGACTTCACCAGGCTGTTCGGCAACGACCGTCCGGTCGAGATGGAGATCGGCTGCGGCAAGGGCGGTTTCCTGCTGAGGCAGGCGCAGGCCCATCCCGACCGCAATTACCTCGGCGTGGAGTACGCCAACAAGTTCTATCGATTCGCCGCGGACCGGATGGCTCGTTGGGGCGTCGGCAACGTGCGCATCGTGCGGACGGATGCGAAGATCCTGGTCATCCACCGATTGCCTTCGGCTTGTCTGACGGCGCTGCACGTGTACCATCCCGACCCCTGGCCGAAGAAGCGTCACCAGAAGCGGCGGCTCGTCGTGCCGGAATTCGCCGAGGCGGCGGCTCGGGTGCTGGCGCCGGGCGGCCGCTGGGCGGTTCAAACGGATCATGCGGAATACTTCGAGCAGATTCGTCAGGTCGTGCTCGCACGGCCCGAGTTCGTCCAGACGCCCTACGACGATCCGGACTTCGGCACGGTCGACGAACGGACGGAGACGAATTACGAGACGAAGTACCTGCGGGAGAACCGGCCGATCTACCGTTTGGCCGTGAGGCGGAAGACGGATGGCGAGCGTTGACGGGATACTGCGAGACGCATCAGATGACTGCCTTGTCCCGTGAGTCGTCATCGAAGACGAGGCTGCAAACGGTGAACGAACGGATGCAGCATGACCGGACAAGCGCGTTGAGCCGCGGGATCGGCCGTGCGGTTGCTTTCGTGCTGATCGCCGCCATCCGCGCCTACCAGTTCGCCCTACGACCGCTTCTGGCCGGCGGCTGCCGGTTCGTCCCGAGTTGCAGCGAGTACGCCGTCGAGGCGATGTCGCGGCACGGCGTGCGGCGAGGCGTCTGGCTGAGCCTTCGCCGAATCGTCCGGTGCCATCCGTGGGGAAGCGGCGGATTCGATCCCGTTCCGTAGGGCGTTTCGCGGTTGCGCGAAGCCTTCCTGTCGTACATGGGAATCGTCGACGCCCGGGGTGATAGCACGCCGTTGGCGAACCTGCGTCGCCCGCGCATTGCGCGGCTCGCTTGACTCACCCGGGAGTCTCGTCGTCCGAAGTCAGCGGCGCCCTTTACCGAAGGACCTCGCCTTGCACTCGCAGGGTGCCTTGACTGACGAGTTGTGCCTCTCTCCGGTATATTGGAGGCGGTTTCGGGCGGCGGAAGATCCCTGGGGCAGCCTGGGCGGCGCCGCGCTGAGACGGCTGCGGCGTAGCGAGGCGCAGCTTCGAACGATGAGAACCGCTGACCTCGGGCAGCGCGTGGTCCGTTGTCTTGGACAGCCTTCAGAAAGAAGACCGCCGGCTGCAGCATTTCACGTTTGCGCGTAGCGGCGGCTCCCCGTGGCCGACGCCTGTTGCCGAGGATATTCTGCTTTGTGATACGTCGGCC
>CAZERK010000454.1:0-3345 GCA_964514515.1 uncultured Planctomycetaceae bacterium | reverse complement strand
TAGGTCGTGTGGCCCGAGGGCCCTGAGCCAGGCAAAGGTATGTCGCCGCATGTCGCTGAACCGTGGCATTCGCCGTCCGAATGGTGTTTTCTAGTCTAGCCAAACAAGACCCAGGTTGCTAGGATTTCGACAAGGTGAGTGAACTCCGGTTGCCTCGGCCCAAGAAGCGCGCTGCAGTCGGAGTATTTGGAAGGAACTGGGATAGGCCCTCATCTTTGGGGGTCTGGGTTTCAGAGGTAGGGTAGGACCATGCTTCGCAACAAGACGGCAACGTACGCGCTCTTGGCTCTTTACGAAATCGCCCGGCAGCAGAGAGGGGTCGCCGACCCGGCCGGCATCCGGGCGCATGACATCGCCAACAAGCACAAGCTGCCCAAGGCCTACGTGGCGAAGATTCTCAGCCAGTTGGCCAACTCCGGAATCCTGCATTCCGATCGCGGGCCGAGGGGCGGTTTCAAGATGAACCAAGCCCCCGAGAAGACCTCGCTCTACGACATTTTCGACGCCGTGGGCGCCATCATCGGAACCGAGTCCGGGCGAGCAGCGGTCAAGGGGTTGCCGCCGCGCGTGCAGGCGACGATGAATCGCGCGCACCAGGAGACGGCGGATCGCCTGAAGGACCTCTTCGTCAAGACGACACTGTCGGACGTCTTGGGCGAAGACAACAGCCGGTAAACGGCGGCGCCTCGCCGTTGTCCCGCCTTCATCCTGACGGTCTTGCCGGCGCAGAGCCGTACGCCTCGGTGGATGTTTGCCGAGGCGTGGCGTGATCGGTGCGCCTGGTGCCCCTGCGCTTCGCGATGCGTCGTGCCACGCACCGCTCAGAGATCGTGCCGTGACGTCAAGGAGCCGCGGACTTCAGTCCGGGCACCACCGCGAGCGGGCTGTTCTGAAGCAGCTTCCGCTCGCGGTCGCGGCGGGTCGGCGGAGTTGGTGTTCTGGTTCTGCGCGGCTTTCCCGACGGCGGTGCGTGTCGTTCGCGGCGCCGCCGGTCAGACGCTTCCGGCGCGAGACCGTCGCGCCTCTAGGCCCCCGTAAACGCCAACAGGACCGTCAGGCCCGCCATCGCAAGGGCGGCGGCCATCTTCGCGTTCAGACCCGCAAGCCGACCGGCCGCGGCGAACACGCCGACGCGGATGCCGCGCCGAAGGTCGTCTCGCGCCGTGAACTCGCCGACGAGCGCGCCGAGGAAACAACCGAGCAGGCTGCCGGCGATGGTTCCGAGAATCGGAACCGGCAGCGACAGGACGATCATCCCGACGAAGCCGCCGATCAGCGCGCCCACGGCGGCCCGCCGGCTGGCCCCCGCCCGTCGGGTCGCCAGCAGCGACGCGAGCGTATCGATAAGCTCTGCCAGGGCCGCGAGCACCGCCAACGCCACGAGCCATCGCCAGCCGAACGCCTTCCAGCCGCCGTGCCAGTCGTACGCGACGGCCGCGGCAAGAATCAGCCAGGTCCCCGGAAGCTGAAAGACCGTCAAGCCGATCCCGACTACCGCGCCAAGCACGAGCAACACCAACAGGGCGGTCTCCATCATCGGACGTTTCTCCCATCGCGCGACGTGCCTGCGATTCTAGGGCATTTCATGTTTGCGCGTAGCGTTTCCGCCTCGGTTGGGACCGTCGACGCCCTCTGCTGGCGACGCACCGCTCGCGCGGCTGCGGAGTTCACGCCTGGCAGGTTATGTTCTTGCCGAGCGATTCGATACGACTGACAGTCGAGCCGGATCGGGACGGGTTGGCGGGATCGTGGTAAACTCGCGGGATCGGCGGATGCGGCGTTGGGAGCGCCGTCGGGGGCGGGGCCGCTCGGAGCCGTCTGATGGTCGAAGCCGCGGAGTCCCAGTCGATCCGGCGTCTCGTTCTCTGTCTGGTCGCGGACGAGGACGTGGCGGAGCGCTTTCCCTCCGCCGTGCGATACCTTCAAATCGGCCTGATCGACGAACCCATCGACACGATCCTGGTCGTCCCCGAGCCCTGCCGAGACTTCCTGTTGGGGAATGGGCCTGCGGCGGTCGTTCCTTATCGCCCCGCTCCGTGGCCGTTGACGGGCTGGGCGCGGCGCAAGGTCGTCGAACAGGTTCGGCGGAAGGTGGATGCGCTTCCGGCCGACGCGCCGGTCATCGTTCATAGCCTGTCTGCCTCAAACGCCCTGCTGGCGGCGGCCATCGCCGGTGCGGTCGGCGGCGAGCTGGTCCTGAGCGTCACGAGCCTGCACGAGTTGTCCGACTCGGCGCTGGCCCCGGTTTTTCTGACGGCGTCGAAGCTCCTGACGCCTTCTCGACGGATTCAACGTGCCATCGCTGCGTCACCGCTGAAGGACAGGACCGTCGAGCACGTGCCGATCGGCGTCGTCGCGACGGCGGCGCCCAAGGCCTTCAGCAACCGCCAACGGGCCGCCTCCATCGCCTGCGTCGGCGCCCTGACGGACGACTGCGGCGTGGACGCCCTCTTGCGGGCCGTCAAGGTCCTGCGTCCTCAGCACCCGAACCTGATGGTCGTCATCATCGGCAAGGGACCGGCCGAAACCGGCCTTCGCAACCTGTCGCAGTCGCTGGGGTTGGGGATGAACGTCACCTTCACCGGCCGCCTCGAACAATGGCGGGCCGCGATGGAGGCGGCCGACATCTTCTGCCTGCCGAAGGAAACGTCCATCTTCCGAGAAGAGCCCGTCCATGCGCTGGCCGTCGGGCTGGCTATCGTTGCGGCTGAGGACTCGAACTACGAAGCGCTGGTCCACGAGGAGACCGCCCTGCTGTCTGCCGGCGGCGATCACGCAAGCCTGTCCGAACACCTGCGGCGGCTGTTGGAAGACTACGCGTTCGCCAGGATGCTCGCGGCGACCGCCCAAGCCCGTGCCCGTTCCGACCATTCTGTTGCGCGCATGGTCGCCGATCACGTGCGGATCTATCAGCAACTCGATCCCCGCCGTGCGTCGCTCAAGATGCCGTCCGCGTGACGCCCGCGCGCCTTGCGCCGTACCCCGTGCGCCTTGAGGTGCCGCTTGGTCGCCTTGCTGCGCATCACGCGCGACGAGACTCCGCAGTCACGCGACGGCTGCTGCAAGGCGTCGGCATCACGCGCCGGCCGCGCCGAGGCGTCGTCCTAACAGATGGTGGAGGCGGCGGACCAGCTCAGCGGAGACGGCTTGAGGCGGCGTCCAGACAGCCAACTCGAGCGCGCTTTGGCAGGGGCAGGGCGGCAATGCCTGCTCGGCGACGGCCTGCCCCCGGTGGCGGCGCGTCTGCGGCGGCGGCCAGCTTCGCGAGGAGTACGGCGAGCGCCTGAGGGCATTCGGCACCGCCCACGGGCTCGAGTCGCGGGTGGCTTTCGGCGGACGGCGCGG
>CAZERK010000453.1:0-3360 GCA_964514515.1 uncultured Planctomycetaceae bacterium | reverse complement strand
GGGCCGAGGGGGGGAGGCCGGAACCATAGACTTGCCACCAATAGCCCCCCAACTCGGAGGCGGCCCCGCCCGCCCCCTGCACCGCCGCATAGACCATGTTGCCATCCAGCGGATGCACGGCCACCTGCACGCCGAGCCGCGAGACGGAGATGACTTCCTCGGCGATCCGCCGCACGGCGTCGCCGTCGATGCCCGAGCCGCCCGGCGGGCCGAAGCCCTCGCCGGATATCTTGAGGATCACCCGCTTGTACTGCGGGACGGGCGGCGGACTTTTGTGATTCGTCTTGCTCTTGGACATGCTTCGGTCTCACCCAATCGGCCCACGGGCATCATAACGCGGAAGCGAGGCCGAGGAACCTCCGGGCAGAACGCGCGCCGGCCCGGCGCATAAGAAAAGCCGCTCGCGGCGGCTTCCCAAGACGGCGTCAGTTCTTGCCGCCGACTTCGTACTTGACGAAGGCTTTGACGGCGAAGCCGTTCTCCTTCGCGAAATCCGCGACGCTCTTCTTGTCGTCCATGACGAACGGCTGCTCGAGCAGGACCCGTTCCTTGTACCATTTCTCCATCTTGCCGGTAACGATCTTCTCCTGGATTTGCGGGGGCTTGCCGGTCACCTCGCTTGCCGCCTTCTCCTTTGCTTCGGCCACGAGTTTGGCGCAGACGTCCTCGCGGACCCGGCCGTGGATGACCGGCGTCGACGCCACGTGCATGCAGACGTGGCGGCCGGCCTCGCCGGGCGGCTGGTCGCAGACGATGATCGCAGCGCCCTTGCCGTTATGATGGACGTAACAGGCGCCGGGACCGTCCCGCTTGACCAGGCGCTGGATGGCCATGTTCTCCTTGAGCTTGCCGAACATGTCGGTCAGGACGTCGGCGACCTTGCGGCCGTCCGGAAGGCTGCTCGCCTTGAACGGCTCCGGATCGGTCGTGCCGGTCCGCAGGCATTGCTCGGCCAGTTGATTCGCAAAAGCCTTGAACGTGTCGTTGGTGGCCACGAAGTCCGTCTCGCACCGGACCTCCACCATCGCAGCCCCGCGGTCGTCGGCGAACACGCCAATGCGGCCGTTGGCGATTTCCTTGTCGGCCCGATCGCTCATCTTGTCGGCAAACCGCTTGCGGAGGATTTCCAGGGCCTTCGCCTCGTCTCCGTTTGCTTCGATGAGGGCCTTCTTGCAATCCATCATGGCCAAGTCGGTCTTGGCTCGCAGCGTTTGGACCTGTTGGGCGGATATCTCAGCCATTGCCTTCGTTTCTCCTTGGCAGTCCAGCGGGCATCTTGGAAGCCGGCAGCGACGCCGGCCGCCAGCCGACCCCGCACAGTCCGCAGATGCGCTCCAAACAACACGTTTGACGGTTTGCCGAACCGGGCCCAGCCGTCCGTCGATCTTCCGCGCATCGACATCCGACCGCAGCCCGCCGGATGAGGTTTCGGCAGGGAAGGTGCGTCGTCCGGCGAACTCAGTTGTCGGTCGCAACGTCCGCCGAGGAAGGCGCCTCCGGCATCTGCGTGGCGACCGCTTCAACCGGCTCGCCTCCCGCGCCGTCCTTGCCCTCGCCTGGGCCTTCCTGAACGGCCGCCGCCTCAGCCTGTTCCGAGATGGTCGGCCGCCGCGGTCGCCGCGGTCGCTCCTGCTGATCCTCGGGCGGCGTCTCCGGCCGAACCGGACGGCCGCGTTTGCCTTCTTCGATGGCGTCCGCCAACTGGCGCACGACGAATTCGATGGATCGCATCGCGTCGTCGTTGCCGGGGATGACGATATCCGCGCAATCAGGATCGCTGTCGGTGTCCACCAGACAGACCGTCGGAATGCGGAGCTTCCGCGCTTCCTTGATGGCGTTGTGCTCGCGTTGGACGTCGAGGATGATCAGCGCCCCGGGGAGCTTCGCCATCGTGCGGATGCCCTCCAGGTTGCGCTGGATCTTGCGCCGCTCGCGGTCGATGGTGGCCTTCATCTTCTTGCTGAAGTTGTTGATTTCGCCGGTCCGCTCGAGCCCCTCCAGTTCTTCCAGGCGGGCCAAGCGAGAGCGAATCGTCCTGAAATTGGTCAACGTTCCGCCGAGCCACCGTTCCGTCACGCAGGGCATGCCCACGCGACCGGCCTGCTTTTCCACGATCTCTCGCGCCTGGCGCTTCGTGCCGACAAACAGCACGTCATGTCCCTGTGAGACGATGGCGCCGAGGAACTTCTTCGCTCGAAGCAGACCTTTCACAGTCTCTCGGATGTCAACAATGTGGATTGAACTCCGCTTGCCGAGGATGTACGGCGCCATCTTGGGGTTCCACCGGCCTGCCCGATGGCCGAAGTGCACGCCGCAGTCGATCAGCTCGCGGACCAACTCTGATGCCAAAAGTCACCTCCAAACGTCGCGATTGTTTGTCCTGACGGGTCTAAACGGTTCGTAAAAGCCAACAAGACTCCAAACCCAGCAGTTTACCACCGTCGTGGCATGCCGGTCAAGTTGGCCCAGATTGGCGACGGGCCAAGGCCAGGAATAGTAGCCCGTGGCAAAAATCGGAGCCGCCCGCTTCAACCGCATTGGCCTGGCCAAAAATGCGGTCGACGATGGCCCCGCTGAACTTCCACCACGGGCTGATAGGGCGAGGAAGCCGGCCGGTTGCGGTCGTTGTGCGACGCGGCCCGTCTTCCGCTGTTGCTGACAATCGCTGGTGCGAGATTCCCATCTCGCACCCCCTGGCGGCGGGATTCCGATCCCGACGGATGCAGGAAGCGATTCCAGCAGGAACAGACAGGTGCAAGAACCCGGCGCGCCGGGACGCGCACCCGTTGGCCATGAGCGCGGCGATCGCCCGTTCGGATGAAGACGGCACGTCAGCAAAGGCATCGGGGCCTCTGAATCGCGTGTTGAGAGCCCTCGGCTTTGGCCGAGGGGGGGCAGCACCAGACGCATCGCGTCGCCTCGCGCGATGGAGATCGCCAGACGGGCGAGGATGCTTGCGTAGTATAAGCCACCCGCCAGCCAAGGCCGGCGGCTCTTAAAGGAATCCGACCGATGCGAGACGTGCGAGAATCCCGGCGCGCCGGGACTCGCACCAGCAAGGCTGTCTCGGAACCTCCCGTTCGTCGCACGGGCCGGACTGAAGTCCGGGGCTCGTGGCCTCGCGCCCGTCGCTGGGCTGTCCAATCGCCTCGCTGCCGCGCCTCCTGGTTACGTGCGTCGCCCCGAGCCGTCACGCGGCGGCGGACTTGGACTTCGGCGCCCGGAGCATCGTTGCGATTGCGGCCGCCACGAGACAGGCGATGCCCGCGATGATGAACGGCGTCTTCCATGCGTTCACGTCGCCCGCGGCATGGTCCTTGAAGTAGCCCGCGATCTGAGGCCCGACGATCCCGGCGATGC
>CAZERK010000452.1:0-3362 GCA_964514515.1 uncultured Planctomycetaceae bacterium | reverse complement strand
CCGCCACAGCGCGCCCCCGCGCAGCCTCCCGGCGCGCGACCCCCTCGCCTCGGCGAGCCGCATTCTCGACCCGCAGTACGTCGGCGAACGGCACTACAACTGCGCCCAGCGCGGGCAGAAGATCCTCCAGCGCTATCGCGACCTGCAGGACATCATCGCGATCCTCGGCGTGGAGGAGCTCAGCCAGGAGGACAAGCTGCTCGTCGCCCGCGCCCGCAAGATCGAGCGTTTCTTAAGCCAGCCGTTCTACGTCGCCTAGACGTTCACGGGCTTCTCCGGCAACTACACGCAGCTCGACGACTGCATCCGCAGCTTCGAGGAGATTTGCGACGGCAAGCACGACGCCCTGCCC
Source organism: uncultured Planctomycetaceae bacterium (assembly GCA_964514515.1). Classification (GTDB taxonomy): domain Bacteria; phylum Planctomycetota; class Phycisphaerae; order UBA1845; family UTPLA1; genus CAZERK01. Next base: position 3,010 of record CAZERK010000452.1, on the reverse strand, counting down.
GAACAGGCCTTCATGTACGTCGGCCCCATCGAACAAGCCGTGGAGAAGGCGAAGAAGCTGCAGGGGTAAGACTCGATCCACGTCATCGCGGCAGACAGCGGAATCGCCATGCAGAACCATCGCCCTGGGATTGCTCTTGCTCAGCGCCTCTCCCACAGTATCGAATCCTCGCGTCCGCGACGAGGCGTGACTGTGGTGAACCGCTCGCGTATACTCACGTATAGAGGGAAGGGGTTACCGTGAGTGCCGTTGTTCAATTTGGCAAACCGCCAGTCGTCGAGACGGTCATCAGCATTCAGTATCCAGAATTGGTCGGCTTCTGCAGCGTCCACTTCGGACTGTACTGGGACGTCATCAGAGAGCGGTTCAGACGATTCGAAGACAAACCGAGGTTGCCTGAGGTTGGTGAGACGTTCCCTCGCCGGCTTCCGCTGGGCGAGGGCGTGCGCATCTCGGAGGTCGTCGGCGCTCAGCGAGTCTGGTATGTGGCTGAAGACGATACGAGGGTCATCCAGTTGCAGCCCAACCGCTTCCTCTTCAACTGGCGCGGACAGCGAGGCCAGACCTACCCCTCGTAAGACGCCAACAGCAAGGCAATCCTCGACGAGTTCGCGAAGTTCAGTTCGTTCTGCGAGAAGCATGAGCTGGAACCGCCTGCTCCGCGGCTTTGTGAAGTCAGTTATGTCAATCACATCATTCCCGAAGCCGGGGAATCAGCCCTCGAGCTTTTCGGGCGCATGTTTTGTGGCCTGAAGTGGGAATCGGCCGACGGCTGGCTCCCCGTGCCTGAGAGCGTTTCCTTCAACCGGGTGTACGTCATCGGAGAAGACCGTGGACGGCTCTATGCAGAGGCAGCGATCGGGGTCAAGCTCCCGGAGAAGCGGGAATTCGTGCAGTTGAATCTCACGGGGCGCGTCAACTGTGTTCCCGAAGGGATGAAAGGCCTGACCGATGCTCTCCAACTCGCGCACGATTGGGTCGTGAACGGCTTCGCGAATATGACTAATCCCGAGATTCAGATAGAACGTTGGGAGAGGAAGACATGACGAGAACAGCGGCACAGACGGTCGCCTTCAACCGATGTCGAACGATGCCTGCTGATTATCCTCTCGGCGGCGCGTTGCTTTCGGAGAAGAGCGTCTCACCTTCTCGGCGCAGTTTCCCGGCGGGCTGGTTGGAGGGCGTTCAGGAGCAGCTTGAGGAATTGGCCTCGCTGCAGGAGAACTGGGATAGCTACGGCGCATGCCCCATCTCTCCGGAGGCAATCAAAGCGGCGCGTGATACCGTCACGGGCTTGGCCTGGATTCGCGATATCGAGGCGCCGGTCGTGACTGGAACGCCGGATGGCGACGTTGGGTTGTGCTGGGACCACGGTGATTGGAGCCTGGATGCCTCCATCGACTCCACCGGTTTGATCAACTACGTGTTCCTTCGGACCCAGCCCACGGAAGAATGTGAATCCAGAACACGCGACTTTGTCAAGTTGGCTGAACGGCTCACGGGGATGTAGGAACAGCGATGAGCGGCCTGCATCCTGAAGGCGGTTCTGACGCGCAAGCCGTCCGCATTCCCACAAGCGAGATCCTCATCCGGCGGATCCCAGCGAAGCCAGACGGCACGGTCAAGGATCGTGAGGGGATTGGCCTGACAGCGACTTCCTTCAGCCTCAAGCCCCGCGGCAACGAGTATCCATCATGGAGCCGAAAGAGCATTACTCAACCAAGAGAGCTCCTGGCCATTGAGGAACGGAAGGGACATGACGTCACGGGCTGGCACGTCTGTGAGCTGTCCGTGTCGACCGTGCGTGAATTGGGCCTGGAGGTGGTCTCTCAGCCAACTGAAGAGGATGCTGGCCATTGCCTCATCGTGCCAACGGAGCGTCAGGGTTTCAAGGACGCGATCTGGTCCAAGCTCTCCAAACAGGCACGAGTCATTCTCACTCTTCATGGACCATCGGAACGTTAGTTGCTGTCGCCGCGCCGCTTGTCACTTCTTTTCCGCCTTGGCGTAGATTACCTTCGGCGGTTCCTTATAGTACTTGAACAGCGCGGGGCAGAGCCAGCCCTCCTTGTCATACGCTTCAGCGTAGTACCAGCTGCCGCTCTTGTCGCCGCGCCGCCAGACGAGCTTCACCTGGTAATCCGGAAACGGCTGCGTCGCGAACAGCAGCCGGAACCCGTTCTCAGCGTCGGGGATGTTCCTCACCATCTCGTCGATGATCTCCGGCACCCCCGAGACAAATGGCTCGCGATGCAGGCCGAGGGCGGCATCGTCGAAGACCCACGTTCCCGCGTCGCGATACGGTGTCAAGATCATGATCGAATTCGCCGGGCGGTAGAGGCCGAACGGTTGAAGATAACCACCGTGGTACGCGATTGCCCCGAGGACGACGAGCGGCGGCGCCAATACCAGCAAGATGCGTTTGATGCTGGAAGATCTCTGTTGTAAGGCTTCGCCTCCCGTCTGTATGCGCAACGACCCGAGCGAAATTAGCCGGCGGCCGTCCGGCGCGTGCGAGAACGGAATCTCGCACGAGGACGGCAGGTACCCAGTTGAGAGCCGCCTGGCTTGGCCGGCGGGTAGCGGCTACTGCACACGTAGCTTCATGCGCGTCGGCAGTCCATGTTGCGCAAGGTGTACGACTCGCCTGACGCAGCCAGCCCTCGGCCAAGCACGTGTTTGGCGCTCGGCACGGCACGGAGATGTAAATGTAGCGTTCCCGGCGCGCCGGGATGGCCGAGGCGAAGGACGGGAAGACTTGCCTATGCCCTGCGTCGGCCGCAGAGGGGACCGACGTATCACAAAGCGGAGTATCCTCGGCAGCAGGCGTCGGCTACGGGGAGCCGACGCTACATTCAAACGAAAAGCGATCCAATCGTCACGCCGGGTCGCCTGTCTGGGCGGGCTCGGTGGCGGGGGATTCCTTCTTGTCGGATTCGCGGCGGGGGCGTCGCTTCAGGTCGAAGGGGATGCGCAGACCAATCGCAATATCATTCGTCAGATGGTTGCC
>CAZERK010000451.1:0-3363 GCA_964514515.1 uncultured Planctomycetaceae bacterium | reverse complement strand
CGCAACCATTCGTCGTGCCGGCCGTTGCCACGGGGGAGTGTAATCGATCCCGGCCCGCGAGCAAGCCGCAACCCGGCCAAGCGGCGAGCTTCATTCGCCAGCAGTGTAATCGATCCCGGCCCGCGAGCAAGCCGCAACGGTCACACCCACCCAATCGGCCGCCCCGGCACCGGCAAGTCATCCCTGCTGGCGCACATGATCCTCGATGACATAACAAAGGGGACGGGCGTGACCGTCCTCGATCCCCACGGCGATTTGGTCGAGCGTCTGCTCCGCCTCCTGCCAGAGAACGCTATCGACAGGACAATCTACTTCGACGCCGGTGACCCCGGCTGGGTGCCGCTCTGGAACCCGCTCCGCCCCATCCCCGGCCAGGATCTGGGGCGGACGGCGGACGACCTTGTCGGGGCGTTCAAGAGCGTCGTCACCGGCTGGGGGGACCGCCTGGAGCATCTCCTCCGGCATTGCTTCTACGCCATGATGTACCTACCGGGCAGCAGCCTGCTGGATGTCTCCAACCTCTTCCTCCACAAGTCCGACGAAGGCAGCCGGGTCCGCGACGCGATATTGAAGGTGATCGAGAACGCCGCAGCCCGGCAGTTCTGGCAAAACGACTTCAGGAAGTACGGCAAGGACGACTTCGGGCCGCCCAAGAACAAACTCAGCAAGCTGCTGGTCTGCGACACCGTCTCGCTGATGCTCTCGCAGCCGGACAGTGCGATTAATCTGAGGCAGATCATGGATGAGGGCAGGATCTTCCTGGGGAACCACTCCACGATTGGCTCCGAAGCCCGTGAGATCCTCGGCTGTTTGATTTTCTCCCTGTTGCACCGCACCGCCCTGAGTCGCAGCGACACGCCGGAAGAAAAGCGGCGGCACCACGTTTATTGCGACGAGGCTCACCGCTTCCTCACCGACGCGCTTGAGGACCTGATTGCCGAGACCCGCAAGCAGTTTAGGAAGCGAAGACCCTACTTGCCGGTGAACGTTCTTCATCCATCTTGGGAACCAGCCGTCGACGCCCGGTTCTCAGGGCACGCCGATAACGGTGGGGCCATGGCTGCCGCGAAGGAGTACTTGCATCCTCAGGTTGATGAATGCGACCCCTATCCCGGCAGGATGGATGTGCGCGAGCCGGCCTATTTGCCGTACCGGGCCGAGCTGCCGACATCCTTTGCGGATGATCCCCTCCCGCCGCCACGCGAGTTCGAGGCGGACCCGAGTCCTGTCCAAGCCAGCCACATGTACTTGACCGATTCGATGTTCGAGGAGGCGTTGCGGGAGCTACCGCTGGAGGCCAGCCTGCCTGATCGTCTTGAAGGCGTTGTTCCGTTCGAGCCTCCCACGCCGCCGCCCCCGCACGATGAGCAATTGGAGCAGCTCCTCGGCACGATGGGCCTGTTTGGTGGCCCGGGATGATGTGATCCGGCGCATTGCGTAGCGTTCTATCGGGGCGTGCCCTATCCTGCAAATTAGGAATCGATTTCTGTCTTGCAGGATCAGCGTTACACACGGCTGGGGCGCGGGCATTCCGGTCCAAGTACGGGGGCAGCAGCTGTCGACCTCCGGGCAGACACCCCGACGAGCTTGAGTGGACGATCTGCAGCCCCCAAGCTCTGTTCGTGCCACGACGGCCAGCCTGCCCGGCTGGACGTCGTCGGTGTTGATCGGCCGCGGCCGCTTCGCGGAATGCCTTGTTCAGCTGAAGGGTTCAATCGGCCGTCTCCTTGTTCATTGCACGACCCAGACAACCAACGCTTCCCCTCATGACGCCGCATTCGCTTCTTCCTGTGGGAGCATCTCCTCTTCGGGCACCAGCAAGATCAGCCCGGCCTCCGCCAGAGCCTCCCTTAGCGGTCGAACGTTACGGGCAATGAGCCGCACGCCCAAGACTGGGTCGTCGCCGTCATCGCGCACGCGTCCTGCGACAGCGCTGCTGATTTCAATACCACTCTTGTGCAGCACTTCGAGAGCTGTAATCAGATCCTCGACGCCGTCGAGTGCAACCTCCACAACGCCTTCGCTATCCAATGCCAGCGCCACACAAAATATCCGGAGAGAGTCCTCTCGCGTCAGAATCCCAACCAGCGTTCCTCTCTCCAGCACGAGTAGCGACTCCGCGCCGTGCGCACAGAGGCGCAGCAGGGCACTTCTCAAGGGGGCGCTACTTTCAATGGTCGACGGAGAGGGCGACATGATCTCCTCGGCTGGCAGCTCCCAGAAGTCATGCCGTCCCCCAGCCATGGCGAGTTCGTGATCACCGATAATCCCTAGTACGCCCTTCTTCTTATCCACGACGGGGACGTGCCGGACTGCGTGCCGCTGCATGATCTGAAGGACATCGCGCAATGTTGCACCGGGTCCTACGCAAACCGGGTCGCGCGTCATGTGGTTGCAGACGAACATCATTCAACTCCTCATGTAATGGCTGACTGTTCCTTGGTTCCTGGTTCACGACGTTCGAACGGGCCCCCGTTTCAAAAAGGGTCGAGCTCCCACACGGCAGCGCCGCACCTGGGAAGCGCCAGAGGCACGACCGTTCCATTGAAGCGGGCCTGTTGACCGCCGAGCCGCTCGCGGCCTTCGATTTGCCTGGTGCTGCCGAGCACGGCCGCGAGATCGCACGAAACCCGCTGCGAGTGGTGGATGTCGAAGTTGCACGCGACAAGGAACCCGCTCGTCGGCCGGTCTGGATTGCGACGGAAAGCCGCTATGATCGCATCGTGATCGTGATCCACGAACTCGCAGTTCCCGCCGCAGCGGAACGCGGCGTTGCGGGCGAGCAGTTCGTTGACCGATTGAATCAGGCGGCCGAATTGGGGCTCGGCCGGCCGCGTTTGCCTGGGCTTGCGGCCGATGAAGTTGATCTTCTCGGGCGTCCCCCACTCTACGCCCTGGGTGATCCCGGTGCTGCCGGTTCCAAGCAGAGCGCACGCGACATAGCGAGGCACAATCGAATCAGCGCTGCCGAATTCCTGCGCGGGCGATCCGGAGTCGTGCGATGTAGCCGGCATAAAGTACCGGATGTGTTTCGAGAGCCGGTGGATGTACCGCAGGTATCGCCGCAGCTCCGGCACAAACCGGTAACCCCATGGCGTGGCGAGCACCAGATCGAGCCGACAGTCCGGCACGGTGTTGAGCAGTGTGACATCGTCGGTGAAGTACTCGGCCAGTATGCCCAGGTTCGGGTACTCCCGGGCGAGCGCGAGAGCAACGGCCTTCGCGAACTCGGGGTTGCTTGCGTGAAAATTGTCGAAGCGTACAAGACCTCCCGTGTAGTCAGCGTACCGGGCCCAGAACAGCGCGTATTGCGTCATGTATTCCCAGATTTCCGCCCGGGTGAGGTCGGAGGGGTGTTCTTAG
>CAZERK010000450.1:0-3379 GCA_964514515.1 uncultured Planctomycetaceae bacterium | reverse complement strand
CCCCCCGCCCTGGCGGGTTGCCCTTCAAATCGTCGTCCGGCGGTATCGCGTCAAACCGTATTTCGAGCCCGCGCGGATTCGCGCAGCCCCGTTCTTCCACTATTATACCATGCTCACAGCCGGGAAGCAAGCACGTTTCCCAGGTTGAGCCATATTCTCGGGCTGCTCCTTGGAAGCTGGCGGCGCGGATGCGCGCGGCTTCCGGTGTGCGGCCCTTCGTCGGCTTGTCGCAATAGGTCGAGGGTGCCACGATGAAGACCCAGGGAGAAATCGAAGCCGCGGTCTCCGAGGGCATCCGCCGCTTTGAACAGGAGTACATGGGGCGAGGTCCCAAGGACATTCACACCCATCTGATCGGCGATCTCCTCATCGTCCGACTCCAGGGCGTTTTGACAGCGGCGGAGCAGCAATTGGTCGGATCGCTCCCGGCGGAAAAGGGGCGAGATTTGCTCAAGGAAGTCAGATCGCAACTGGTCGAAGCGGCGCGGCCCGTTCTGGAAGCGATGGTTCAGGAAGCCACTGATGCGAACGTCGTCAGCCTGCACCACGACATCAGCACCGTGACCGGCGAGGAGATCGTACTCTTCACCCTTGCCACCTCACCCACATTCCGCGAGAGGAAGTCCAAGTGAAGCGGCATCGGCGGCGCGAAGCCCGCTTCGCACTTCTCGCTGTGATCGGGACCCCAACGCCACACCTCGACCGTGCCGGTAGGCGGCGGTTTTGCGGGTGCGTTGCCTGGGAGCGCCTGCCGCAAAGGGCTCCCCAGCCGACTGGCGGAAGCTCGGCAGGGGCCGCGAGACTGCCGCGATCCGCCCGAAGAGCCTCGGTTCGCTGCGTTGACTGACGGCCTGGCCCAGCCGTAGCTTCGGAATTATCGTCGTCTCCCTGCCAGGAGGTCGCGCGGCTCAATGGCGAAGCGCGAGCGGGCGGACGTCTGTGCAGGATCATGCTCGTGCGTGCCGTGTCAATCGTGCCGCTGGTTGGCCCCAGCGTCCGGTCTGCACCACGATCGGATGACGCCGGAGGCCTGGAGCTTGTTCAGGAGCGTGGTTGGGATTCCAGAATGGCAGACGATGCACTCTCTGTCGAAGTTGTCGTACGAGCCGAACTGCAACTCGCCGTGCTGCTCGATCTGAATGTGAATGATGTCGCCGACGCAGCGATGGCCCGGCAGGACCGCATCGAGGATCGGGCGGATCGTGTCGGGCTCGAGCGGGATGACGACGAAGTCCTGCTTGGGCCAGGTCGTGTTGCGTCGGAGCACGTCGGTCTCTTCGCCGGACAGTCGCAGTTGCTCAGGGAACTTGCAACGGGACAAGTCGCCTTCAAACGAGATGTGCGCGTCGCCTGCGAGGGCTCGCATCATGACGATCAGCACTCCCGGCTTATCGCGGGGAACGATCCAGTAGCACTCACGAGGTGGTTCCGTCGTCGTCATCGAAGGCTCCTTCTCGATGGGATCGATGGGGCGGCGCCGTGCCGAGAATAGTCCCGCGACGCGTTCGCCTGCGCCGCATCGCTGCAGGCAGGTCGCAGCGCTGTCCGGCTGCGTCGTGCCTCATCTCCTGTACACGTCCGTACTCAAGTATTTCAAGCCGGAGTCGGCCATCAGCGTCACGACCGTGTCGCCCGGTCCCGGCCGCCGTGCCACGCGGAGCGCCGCGACGACGTTCGTGCCGGAGGACGTTCCCGCGAAGCAGCCCTCCTCGCGTGCCATGCGCCGCGCCGTCTCCTTGGCGTCGTCGGTCCGGACTGCGTCAGGGGTATTTCAATTCGATGATGTTCCGGTTGAGCAAGAAGAGCAAGGCCCGAAGTGCATTCGGATCGTGATCGCGGAGGATGCGCTCGATGGCCGACGGGTCCTTCAAAGCGGCCGTGAGTCTCGGAGATCGCGTCGGCGACAGCGTACCCGAGGTGAGCAACGGTGCGTCGTCAGGCGACGACGGATCGCGGTCGCGCAGGCATCGTTCCAGGACCCTCGTGGCCGCCTCCGTCTTGAGGCGTTCGAGTTCAGGCTTCGAGGGCGAGAGGCCCGCCACGTTCAAGCCCAACGAGGCGATCCGATCGCGCAGAGCGAGCAGGCGAGCGGAATCGAAGGCGGGATGCGCGTACTCGATCGTGGCCAGATCATCGGCGCATCTCCTGAAAGCGAGCAATTGACCGATCTCGGCGTACGAGAAGAGCACGTGGACGCCTGACTTGCCTGCAACGTAGACGACGACGTTGCCATCCGCGAAGGCCTTGTCGGGGTCCGGTCGAACGATCGCCAAGTCGTCCGCGCATTCCTGCGCCCATTCCCGGCGAGCCTGGGGCAGGGTGAGCCGCAAGGCTCGACATCGCTGCAGAAGGCACGACCGCTCCCCCCAGCCGAGCTTGGCCGCCGCGTCGGACGCCAGAAACCCCTCGACCCCGTTCAGCGACACCTCCTCCCGGGCGTTGCGCAACTCCAGTACGATCTTCGTCTCTGTCTCGGTCAACGCCGGCGTCGTCGTCACGATGATCGTGTTGGTCAGGTTACGGTATCCGGCCGTGCAGCCGGACAGACTGATGCCGGCGGCCGTCAGAAGGAGGCGCGCGATCGTGTGACCTTGGCGACGGTGTTTCATCCGCGTTTCCTCCACGGGCGTGGATGCGCCTGCAGCGAGATCCTGAGAAGGAGGCCAACTCGACGCCTGGACCGACTTCGTGCAGCAGTCCATCGTTGAGGACCGAACGGGCCGCCGCCTCACAGTCTTGGCCAGGCTGCGAATTCTGGGGTCGGCGACGCACCGAGGCAAGGACCGTTGTGACCGCCTACGCGTTACGAATCTGATGGCGTCGGCGAAAGGCATCGGCGTCTCTCGTAGGTCGGCTTGAGGCGCTGGGTCGCCGGTGAGTGGAACTGGCACAGGGGAGCTCGCGTCCGGCCGTCGTCAGCAGGCGCTGCGATGGGGCGCACCGAGGCGACGCATCCAGCACCGAGACGCTTCTGCGACGGTTCCTGGCTGAGGCGGCGCGCACGAAGTCATGCCCCCGCATTCGGCAAGCCCTCTCGCTCTCTGCACGCGCGTTCGCGCGGGAGCCACCGCGCATCGCTGCGTTGGCGCGCTGCCCTGAGCGGGGCACGAGTCTTGGAGGGATGCAAGAACAAACGGTCGGATCCATCGTCAACTCCGGTGTTGGCCGGCAACCGCTGCACGTGTCCGCCAATTGCTTTTGTCCGTCCGCCTGATACAATCGATGAGCGTTGTGAGACGAGATAACGTGAAGACCAACCCAACTGAAGTCCAAGGCGCATGGACATGCGGATGGACGCTGGACTGGCACACGCTTTCCAGCACAATCCTCGGCTACAACGAATGCGGCCATGCCCAATACGACACATTCCGTACTCCCC
>CAZERK010000449.1:2859-3381 GCA_964514515.1 uncultured Planctomycetaceae bacterium | reverse complement strand
CCAGAGCAACCAATCCCTGATCCGCCGAGCCCGCCATGATCTGGTAGCTTGCTTGTATTCGCCGAATGCGCGCACATTCCTCGTCTACCCGCTCCGACTCGCAGTTCTCCAAAGAGGCGGCCAAAATCGCGAACGCCTGCTCCCGAACGGCGTCCGCCTCCTTGGGGCCGGCACGCTGCTCCGCTTCGGTCGCCTTCGACCAAATCCCCCCCACGAGCGACTCCACGACGGCGGCCCGCGTTGGATCCATCTCCCAACTCCGCTTCAGTTCCGCCTCGCCTTTCTCACCGAAGCCGGGATCTTGATCACGAAGGTGCAGATAGGCCTGTCCCATCGCCTCGAACACAAGCTGTGTTTCCCCGTCCACCTCGGCCAGCCGTTTCGCCTCATCGAGAACCCGGTGCCATTGCGGCCCGCTTCCGAAGCGCGTGGCCAGCTCCAACTCGAACTTCGTAGCGAGTTCGGCCGCCGATCGTAGCTTCGGATTCCCCACCCGAGCCTGCTGGAGATACTGCCGCAGGC
>CAZERK010000449.1:2309-2849 GCA_964514515.1 uncultured Planctomycetaceae bacterium | reverse complement strand
GATCCGGCACCATCTCCGCCTCGCCGCTCTGGAACTTGTTCACGCCCACCACGAACAGCTCCCCGGCTTCGATCGCGCAGTGCGCGGCGCTGACCAAGTACTCCGGATTGTGGGCGTCATCCTTCCGGTACGCTCGAGCATAGGTCTGCATCGCGCGGTTGTACTCGCCCTGCGCCTCCAACGCCTTCGCCTCGGCTGCGTACACGGCGGGGTCCTGGCCCGGCAAGTTTCGGATCAGCACGACGCCGACGACGGCGAGCAGGACCATTCCCCCAAGCATCAGTACGCCGACTACGTTCTTGTTGAGTTTTCTCGCCATAGCCCGATGCCTTCTTTCTACAAGCGGCTCCAGCGCAACCAAACCATCCCAAGCGGGAAGACACAAACATGCCGCAGACGGCGCCGGAAGGCGTCTCGCGTCCCGCGGCGACCGCCGCGCGAGGCCGCCCATCCGCGCCCCCGCGCCCGCAGGCGCCCACACGAACGCTGCCGCCCCTCATTCCTCGACGAAGCTGCTTCATGCCGCCAGGAGCCCGGACG
>CAZERK010000449.1:0-2299 GCA_964514515.1 uncultured Planctomycetaceae bacterium | reverse complement strand
AGCGGCGCCACGACCCGAGGGTCCCGAAGCGGCCCCCCAAACGTCATCCCGACTTACCGACCGTCCACGCCGCGCCGGCGTCACCCAGCCGAGACGCTCTCGCCGCCGCGAACCGCCGACGGCGTCGGCCAATGCGCGCGGACCAACTCGACCAACACCTGGTCCAAGAGACCGGCCACAACCTCGTCTGCCTCCGGCAAGGCCGTCGCCGGCACGCCGTCCAGGGCAATCTCCACCTTGGAATAATACAGGTGCTTCTCTCGGAAGTCGCCCATGCGAAGCCGAACCGCGTCCCGGCGACAGTAGAAATCGCCGTTCACGCAGATTGTGTAATAGACGTATCGCTTCTTGCCGACGCCACGCGGCGGATAAAAGGACAAACGCCGCACGGCGACGCCGCGGCCAAGCTCCTTGAGATCGAACGCCAGCACGTCATTCGTGTCCTGCGTGAAGGCGCCCTGGTAATAACATTCTTCCGGCACATGCGGAAGCTGATCCTGCACGCCGGTGTAATACGTGATCAGCAACGCCGCTTCTCGAAAGCACGGCCGTCCGTCGGACCGCTGCAGCAGCCAATCGAGGTACTGCTTCGTCCCCAGTTCCTCGACGGCCTCCTGCGGCAATCGGCTCGAATGCGCCACCCCATACGGCCGCACGCACCCTCGGTCCATCTCCTCAAGGCCAACACGAAGCGGCAGCGGCTTCTTGATGAGCTGCAGCCACCCGCTGTGCTTGGCGTGTTGAATGAAGGCCGCGCTGCAAGCCAGCACGGCAACCGCAAGGGCGTACAAGACGTTGGATCGCCGTGGCGCCGACATCACGAGGTCCCCCGGGCCGTCGTACCATCCTCGTCATCGCCACGCTCCGGCTCCTCGATCACGGCATGATCCAGCACCCACAACACGCCCATGTAGATCACGAAACCCAGTCCGAACAGCAGCAAGCCCAGGAGCGTGTGCGGCGTCCCCGTCGACAGGTCGCTTCGCCCGTACATCTGAAAGGCGCCGGTCGCGACAACCCGTACAACGTTGCAGAACAGGGCCACCGGCACCACAACCGCCGCCATCGCAATTCGATGCCAAACCGGACGCGGCGTGAAGTACGCCATCGCCAACCCCAGAGCCACAAACGCCATCAACGAACGCATTCCGCTGCATGCCCCGGCGACCGTAAACGAGCCTGTCGTTCCGTCCGCCATGAAGAACGCGATGTTGATGCCCGCATGTTCGACGTCCGCCCCCGGCAAGACGTTCAGGATCGCCGTGGCAAGCGTCGCGGCCATCTGTTGCAGCGGCTGCGTGAAGGCGCGATATAGACGCTCCGGCGGCGGCATCGCCAACACCAGGAAGGCGATCGGAAACCACGTCAGCCATAGCGTCCGCCAACCTCGCAGAAGCAGAACCAGGCCGGCGATCATCGTCACGATCGTCATGGGCTGGGGATACTCGATCTTCATGCGGATGGCCGCCGCATAGGCGCCGATGGAGCCCAGCATGAGAACGAGCCCCCAGGCCGACCCCGAACCCTTGGCGGCAAACAACTCCGACCTCCGGGCATGCACCAGATAGAGCGAGAACAGCGGAATCAGAAAACCGTGCGACCAATCCGGCCTCTGCCAATAGCGAAACAGCCGAACGAGATGATCCGCGTACAACCACCCCATCAGCCCGCCGAGCACGATGATCTTACCAACGCCGCCGGCTCCCAACTGCTGCCGCCAAGCGGCGGGGGCGCGGAGACCTCCCGACGACGGCGCGCCAACGGGCGGCCGCTCGACAACTTGCCCATCTCTGTGGAGGGGGGGACCCACCTTTGCTGGCCGATCCTCTCTCAGCGCGAGCCCTGCGGATCCGTCCGCGCTCTGTGGGCCCGCCCGCGCGGGCCCTCGTAAACGGGACCGAAATCCGGACGCGCTTGACCGCTCGGCGCTGACCGCCGCGACCCCTGCCGGTCGCCCCATGATCTGCACGACACGCCGAGGCGAACACGCGCCCCCGCGGGCCCAAACGCGACACGACGATAGTATACCCGCTCTACCTGCATGAGCCAGCAAGCCGAAGCTCAGACCAAGCCGACCGGAGACCGCGCCGGCCGCCAGACCTCCCCACGCCTCGCCGCTCGCGCCAGATCGCTCGCAAGAGAAACTCGCAGCACGAGGTAGAGGGGCAGCCCCTTCGCTTGACGCTCGAGCCGCTCACGCGCCCGGATTTGCTCCTTCGCGGTGAACGTGTCGCTGTCCGCAAAGTTTCGGTCGTACACGAACCCCATGCCGTAGCTGAACCGAAATGCGTTACGCAAG
>CAZERK010000448.1:0-3396 GCA_964514515.1 uncultured Planctomycetaceae bacterium | reverse complement strand
ACGACGACGGCGCGGAAGGGCAGCCGATCGCCGGGCTGGAAGAATCGGACATCCGGCACGCACCCCAGGTAGCCGCCGACCGCCTGATGCGCGGCCTGCGTGATGTACAAGGGAACGCCGAACTTCCGCTGGAAGATGCCGGCGCAGCGCGTATGGTCGGCATGATCGTGGGAGACGATCAACGCGTCGCAACCGCAGATGTCACGTCCGCGAACGCGCATTCGGCCCGCGGCCTGCTTGCCGCTGATGCCGGCGTCGAATAGCAATCGCACGTCTCCTGCTTCGACGTAGATGCAGTTCCCGTTGGAGCCGGACTGAAGCGCAAACGTACGCATGCTGTACGTCGATATAGGCGTCGAACGACCGAAAAGCAAGGGCTTCTCGAAGCCGCAACTCGGTCTGAATCGGCGGACCCACGGCGTCGTTCCGACGGGCAATCTTCTCCCTGGCGAGATCGAATCAGATCGAACGCCTATTATGCAGGCGAGGGGCGGATAATGCCGAATCTAGGATGTTGTTCAAGCGACGCGCCTGGGCCGGCGCATGCCCATCAGACTCGTACGCGGGGGCCGGACAAGCAGCCAGGGCTGCCTGCGAGGAAGGTATGAGACGCTATGGCGAAGCTGAACGTCGTCCACGTCACCCATGAGGCGGTACACAAAATCGGCGGGATCGGAGCGGTGCTGGAGGGGCTGATTACCTCGCCCTGCTACGTCCGCGGCGTCGAGCGGACGATTCTCCTGTGCCCGCTGTTCACCACGCAGGGAGACGTCGACTCGCGGCTGGGATACAAGGGCGAGGTGTTGTACTCCTCGCTGGATGGACGGACGAACCACCCGTTGGCGTCCGCGTTTCGTGAAATCCAGCATCGCTTCCAGGTCGAGATCGTCTACGGCCGGCGCCTGATTCGGGATCCGCTGACCGGCCAGGAGCAACGGCCCGAGGTCGTGCTCATCGACGTGGGCCGGGCTGCCCTGCACGAGGTCAACGCCTTCAAGGCCGGCCTTCACCGCGCGTTCGGCATCGTATCGACGCGGTACGAGCAGAGCTGGGACTTCGAGCAGTACGTTCGGCTGGCGGAGCCGGGCCTGGCGGTCGTCCGGGCGCTCGGGGCAGCGGCGGCCAACGCGCAATGCGTGGTCGTCGCTCACGAGTTCATGGGAATGCCGACGGCCCTGTGCGCAAAGCTGCACGCCGACTGGGGCATCAAGACGGCCTACTACGCCCACGAGGTCCCGCCGATTCGCAAGATCGTCGAGGAGCATCCAGCGCATGACACGATGTTCTACAACGTCCTGGAGAAGAGCCGTCGGCAGGGCCTGTTCATCAACGAGGTCTTCGGCGATCAGTTCGGCTACTTCCGCCACGCCCTGGCCGAGGCCAGCCGCCATCTGGACGTCACGCTGGCCGTGGGCGACTACGTCGTCGAGGAGCTCAAGTTCCTGTCCTACGAGATGGCGCAGTCCGACATCCGGCTGACGTACAACGGGATTCCCGCGCATCCGATCTCGCCGGAGGCGGCGGGGCAGAGCAAGCAGCGGCTGCAGACGTACCTCGCCACGCTGCTGGGCGACAAGCCGGACTACGTGTTCACGCACGTCACGCGCATGAGCACGAGCAAGGGGCTCTGGCGCGACATCAACGTGATGCGGCACATCGAGCAGGCGTTTCGCAAGACGGGCGAGACGGCCGTCCTGATCGTGCTGTCCACGGAGATCGGCGGGCCGCGGCGGCGCGAAGACATCCTGCACATGGAAAAATGGTGGGACTGGCCCGTGGCCCATCGCGAGAAGTCGCCCGACCTCAGCGACGGCGAAGCCCTCTTCTACGCGGGCGTCCAGTCGTTCAACGCGCGCTCGCGGAACTGCAAGCTGCTCTTCCTGAACCAGTTCGGCTTCACGCGGCAGCGATGCGGCGACCGGATGCCCGAGGACATGGAGTTTTGGGACATCCGCAAGGGCAGCGACGTCGAGTTCGGCCAGTCCATCTACGAGCCATTCGGCATCGCGCAGATTGAGGCGCTCTCGTTCGGGTCGATCTGCGTGATGAGCTCCGTCTGCGGCTGCGCGGGCTTCGTGTCGAAGGCGATGGGGCCCGCCGGCTCGCCGAACGTCATCATCGCGGACTACACGACGCTGCGAACGGAGCCGGATACAATTCGCGGCTACATGGACCTGTCGCGCGAGGCTCGGTCGGCCTTCGACGAGCAGATCGCCGCCCAGGTCGCCGACGCCGTGCTCCAGCGGCTGCCGCGGAATTCGCAGCAGAAGGCCGAGGCGATCCGTCGAGGCTACGATCTGGCGAGCCGGATGAGCTGGGACGTCATCGCCAAGGACTACTTTCTGCCGCCCATGCGCGACATCACAGCGAGCTGCGGCTGCGGATCGCTGGTCTAGCGGAACGCGGCGGGACGTCACCCAAACCGCCCGCCGCAAAGCCATCGGCGGCGCCTGTCGGCGACCATCTACCTGCGGAACGGCGGGATCGACCAGGACGTCGCGAAACCCTTAGTCCTTGCCAAATCAGAAGTTCGGTCGAGCGCGCCAGCCGCGGTGGGGCCGCGCGACGAACGGAAAGGTCTTGGAAAAACACGACTAGACACCGCGAACGCGGTCGTTATAATGCGTGTTTGGATAGACGGTATCGGGCACGCACGTGGCATTTGTTCCTAAATCCCGCAATGTACTGCCTCAGTCGCCTTTCGATCTTCCTGGCCGGAAGCACGGCCACTTTCTCATGTGACCCTGAAAGTAGAAAAAAGGGTCGAAGACGCCCTCGATAGGAGATACGCGATGGGCAAGAAACTGTATGTTGGAAACCTGAGTTATGATGTGAGCAGTTCGGAGCTCGAACAACTGTTCGCACAACACGGCACCATCGAGAGCGTGCAGATCATCGAAGATCGCATGACGGGCCGGAGCAAAGGGTTTGCGTTCGTGGAGATGAGTTCCGCGAGCGAGGCCCAAGCGGCGATCAGCGCCTTGAACGGCCAGACACTCGGCGGCCGTGCTCTGACGGTGAACGAGGCTCGACCTCGCGAGCCGCGCAGCGGCGGCGGGGGGGACCGTGGCGGACGCGGCGGCGGCCGGGGAGGCTACGGCAGAGACCGCTAAGCTGCTCACGCACGACAATCCGAGAGGTGAAGGTCGCCGCCGGCGGCCTTCACCTCTTGTCGTTTTGGAGGGCGGAAAAGACCGGGGCAGGCAGCCCGACTTGTCGGTCTTAGCAGCGTGCGGCGCCGTGGCTGGTCGCCGGCCGTCCCGGCTCGTCGGGGTACGCGTGTAAAACCTATCCCAAACCCTCTCCCCGGCGGGGAGAGGGTTTGGGATAGGTTCCAGTATTCGCCACGGTTAGGGCTTTCAGGGAGGACGCGGTGCTCGTCGATGCGCTTCTGGC
>CAZERK010000447.1:0-3399 GCA_964514515.1 uncultured Planctomycetaceae bacterium | reverse complement strand
GTGGACGCCGTGCCGGGTGTGATCAGCAGGACGTTCGCGCCCATGCTGGAAATGCCCTTTTGGATTTGCGAAGACGAGCCCGCGCCGATCTCCATCATGGCGATGACCGCACCCACGCCGATGACAATGCCGAGCGTCGTCAGCGTCGCCCGCATCGGGTTCTTTCTCAGTGCCCTCAGGGCCGTTCGCGTTGTGCGCCAGATTCTCATATGCCAGCTCCCTGGTCGGCGCCCGCCGGTACTGAAACCAACGGTTCCTTGGTCTCCTCTGAGAACGCACCATTCACGATGGCGCCATCGCAGATATGGATGACGCGCTGGGCGAACTGCGCCACGCCGGCATCGTGCGTGACGAGGATGATCGTGAGGCCGTCCCGCCGGTTTAATTGTTGGAACATCTGGAGCACGTCGATGCTCGTCCGGGAATCCAGGTTCCCCGTGGGTTCATCGGCCAGAAGCAGCGGCGGCCGGTTCACCAGTGCCCGGGCGATCGCGACGCGCTGTTGCTGACCGCCTGACAATTGCGACGGCTCGTGATGTAATCGGTCCTCGAGCCCAAACCGGCAGAGCATGTCCCGAGCGCGTCGCCGGGCCTCGCGTTCGGAAAGGTGGTCCGCCGTGTAGGAAAGCGGCATGGCCACATTGTCGAGGGCACTTGTGCGGGGCAGGAGGTTGAAGTTCTGGAAGACGACCCCGATCTTCCGGTTCCGCTCGATCGCCCGCTGGCCGACCGACAGCTCCGAAGCCTCCTTGCCGTCGAGCCAGTACTGGCCAGAAGTCGGTCGGTCCAGACAGCCCAGGACGTTCATTAGCGTGCTCTTGCCCGAGCCGGAAGCCCCCATGAGCGCGACCAACTCACCGCGCTCGATGATCAAGGAGACGTTCTTGAGCACCGGTACACTGATCTCGCCGATGTGATACGTCTTGCAGATATCTTGAAGTCGGATCATTGGCGTGACTCATACCCAGAGGAGTCCACGATGACCTACATGGGCGGCGGCGGTCCACCTTTGCCGCCATTGGGCGGCTTGGGCAGGAAGGGACTGGTGCTGGCGGACACGCTCGTGACTTCTTCCAGACCAGTCACGAGCTTTGTTCCTTCGGTCAGTCCCTCGCCCGCAACCTCGGTCATGACGTCATCGCTCAGACCAAGACGGACGAAAATGGGTCGCACAAGCCGCCCGTCCGCTACCCAAACCACGCCCTGCCGGTCCCCGGGGCGTTGGGCGGATACAGGCTGGGACGCAGCACCGCCAGCCAGCACCAACGGGGATGCGTCAGCCGACTGCCGCTCGAAAGCTGCGCGAACGTCGGCCGCAACCTGATTCGCTGTCGGCGTCCATCGCAAGGCAGCATTGGGGACCATCAGGACATTGTCACGACGATCCAACTCGAATTTCACGTTCGCCGTCAGATATGGAAGCAGTCGTCCTTTGGAGTTGTCGGCTACAACCTCCACTGTGTACGTGACGACGTTTTGGGTCATCGACGCGTTCAGGCGAATCTTGCCCACCTGTCCGTTGAACGATTCACCCGGAAACGCATCCACGGTGAAAGTGACCGGCTGGCCGGTCCGCAGCCGACCGATGTCGCCCTCGTTCACGGCCGCCCAGACCTGAATGCGGGTAAGGTCCTTGGCGATGAGGAACAGACTGGGCGTATTCAGGCTCGCCACGACCGTCTGGCCGGTGTTGACGCGTCGATCGATGATGACGCCCTTGACCGGCGACGTGATCGTGGTAAAGCCTAGATTGCGCTGCGCCCGCTCCAGCATGCTCTCGGCCTGGGCGAGATTGCCCCTGGCCTGAACGATTGCCGCCTCGCCCATCAAGATGCCTGCCGTCGCCATGTCAAGGGCGGTCTTGTAGTCCACGTACTCCGTATCCGCCAACGTCGATGTTTGCATCAGGTGTTGGGCGCGATTCCAGTTATACTCCGCCTGGTACAGTTTGGCCTTTAACTGATTCAGGTCGGCCTCGGCGCGCTGCAGGCCGCCCCTGGCGGACAACACTTGGGCCTGAGCCTGGGTCACCTCGGACGTCTAGAGAGCATCATCAATCTTGGCCAGCATCGTCCCGGCTTCTACCGGCGAGCAGTAATCCACTGGATTGCCGTTGGCATCCCTGCCGAACGACAGAATCTGGCCCGCGACCTGCGCGCCGACGTCGATGACTTCTTCCGGCTCAACGGTGCCGGTGGCGCTGATTGACACGACCAAGTCCCCGCGCTGCACTTCCGCCATTTGGAAGACCGTTGTGGCAGCGGTGTCGCGGCGCCAGTACGTCCAGCCAACGCCAACGACCAGAGCCGCGAGGATCAGTAGGACCAGAACCTTCTTCATGGCGAGACTCACTTTGCCAGTGCCTGGTACCAGACTGGAACCTGGGCCGCTCCAGCCTCTGCGCGCAATGTACGTGCATGAACCTTAAGATGTGATGAAGGTGCGGCGGATGACGCCCATTGTGGCACTTGGTCGTGGCTGCAACGTGTCAGGTCGTGGCTGTTAGGTCGGCAAGCGGCAATCGGACCACGAACGTCGTGCCCTGGCCGACGACGCTGTGAAACGTGATCGTGCCGCCATGTGCCTCAACGATCGTCTTGCAGATCGCCAGGCCCAACCCGCTGCCGCCTTCCTCGCGGCTGCGGGCTTTGTCCACCCGGTAGAAACGCTCGAAGATGTGCGGCTGGTTCTCCACGGGAATCCCCAGCCCCGTGTCGGCAATGGTCAGCACGGCATACCGACCATCGGCATCGAGCGAGACGCGGACATTGCCCCCCTTGGAGTTGTACCGGATTGCGTTGGTGAGGAGGTTCGTCGTTACCTGGGCCATTCGTGACGGGTCAGCGGCCAGTTCTGCGGCGCGCAGCTCAGTCTCAACGACCACGCCCTTCGCTTCCGCCAAGGGGGCGACCATCGCGATACAGCCCTCCACCGTCGTCCGAAAGTCCAATCGCTCCCTTCTTAGCGTAAGCCGGCCGGCATCCGCACCGGCCAACAGCAGCAACGAGTCCACGAGGTCCTTCATCCTGCCTGAGGCCCGTAGGCAAGTCTCCAGCGTTTTGCGGTACTCCTCCGCCGAGCGCTCCCGCGAAAGGGCCAGTTGGAGATGCGTATGGATGACCGACAGGGGCGTACGCAGCTCATGGGAAGCATCCGCCGTGAAGCGGACCTGGTGCTGAAAGGCCGCATCGAGCCGGGCGAACATTTCGTTCAGCACGGCAGCGAGGCTCCCCAACTCGCTCTGAACTTCCGCGGCCTCAATCCGGCGCGACAGGTTGGACGCGGAAATCTCCTGCGCTACCTGGGTGATAGCTCGGACCGGCTTCACGGCACGGAGAGACACCAACCATCCCCCGACCAGCCCAATGACGAGCACGCCGGCACCGCCCGCCGCGAGCA
>CAZERK010000446.1:0-3422 GCA_964514515.1 uncultured Planctomycetaceae bacterium | reverse complement strand
GATCGTGCGACGCAGTTGGTAGCGGCCGAGCTCCCGCTCGGCCGTTGCGGAGCACAGCGCGCGGCACATTCTACGGCCGACCAGGAGGTCGGCCGCTACCCGCGCGCCCCCGAATTGCGCACGGTGATTTAGGGGCCACGACGCAGCGACTCGCTGGAGCAAAAGGAAACGGCGTTCCCAATCGAGAAGCTGTTTCAAAACGTCAGGGAGCCCCGGACTTCAGTCCGGGCGGCGCTACGAACGGGCCGTTTTGAAACAGCTTCTGAGAGCTGCCGGCCTTGGCTGGCGGGTAGCCTCTACGGTGCACGTAGCCCTCCGTGCAAGCGACCTCTTCTGCGTAGGGCGATGCGACGCGCCAAGCGTGGCCACCCCTCGGCCAAGGCCGAGGGCTCTCAATTGGATGTCGCAAGACCAACCAGCGCGAGAACGGAATCTCGTACCATAACGATCTCGCGCGGTATCTCGCCGCGATGCTTTCTTCTTGCACAGAAGCCGACCGCAGCCGATGCTGTGCGCGAGATTCAGCGCGGGCCGCTGCGTCCCATCCTCTGAAGACGACGTCACGCGAGAGGAGCCCTGTCATGCGTCGCAAGTCAGCTACCGTATGGGCATCGATTCTGACCCTCGTGTTCGCCGGCAACTTGGCCCTGTATCCGCCTGGCGTCGAGGCCCAAGTATCGGAACGCCCGCCGCCTGCTGGCGATCAGGCGACGACGCAACCGGAGAAGCCGCCGCCGACCGAGGCGCGGATTCTCTTCCTGCATCATAGTACCGGCGGGTGCATCTGGGACGGCGGCGTGAAGGCGTGGTTCGACGCGTACAACGCGGCCCACAAGACGCGCTACGAGATCACCGAGCAGATCTTCCCCAAGGACAGCCCTTACGGCTGGAACAACTACCCGTACGACTACTGGAACATCTGGGTCAAGCACGCGGGCAGCCGGCCGTACCAGGATGAGCCGACGCTGGAGATGCTCACGCCAAAGTATGACGTCATCATCTTCAAGCATTGCTACCCCGTCTCGGCGATTGAGCCGGACGCGGGCAAGGGCGACGTCGCCGGCGAAGAGAAACGCATCGCGAACTACAAGCTTCAGTACGAGGCGCTCAAGAAGAAGCTCCGCGAGTTTCCCAAGACGCGGTTCATCGTCTGGACGGGCGCGGCCCTCGTGAAGCACGAGACGGACGAGGAGGCGGCCCGACGGGCCAAGGCGTTCTTCGAATGGGTCCGCAAGGACTGGGACGAGCGCGGCGACAACATCTTCCTGTGGGACTTCCAAACGCTTGAAACCGAAGACGGGCTCTACCTGAAGGACCCATACGCCTCCGGCGATTCGCATCCCAACGAGAGGTTCTCCAAGATGGCGGCGCCGCTCTTTTGCCAACGGATCGTCGACGTGATTCACGGCCGAGGCGACACGGCCGACGTGACAGGCCGAATCGGCAAGGCCGGGCTGAGCAGGTGAGACGTTGAGCAGAGCGCTGACTCGTCCGCCAGCACCTGTTGACCTATTCTTGTGCTCACCTGCTCCATTTCGAGCGGCTCCGCCGCTCGGATTCGGGGCGACAAGATTCGAACTTGCGACCTCCTGGTCCCAAACCAGGCGCTCTAAACCAGGCTGAGCTACGCCCCGTGCGTGGGCTGAATCCCCCCTGCTCTCGCCCTGGAAGGCGTTTCTCCCGCCAGGGAAGGCTCCAAGACCCTTCCTGGATTACAGCGGCCGCCTCCTCCTGTGTCAATTGCCGCGTACCTCGCCGCGTCGGGCTTCGATACAATAAGTGGACCGCGGAACGCATCGACCGTTCCGGCCGGTGGCTCGTTAAGCGTAGGCCCCCCGGTAGCGAGGGAACAAGGAGGAAGATGCATGAAGACCAGCCTCAGGCGACCGTTCGTTGTGACGTGCATTGTGTGCCTCGTCACGGCCGTGCTATGGCCGGACGCCCTTGCTGCCGGGCCGACGCCCGATCGGCAAGGGCAGGTGAATTGGTCGCCGACGGACGATCCGACGGATGACGGCAAGAAGAAGGAGAAGAAGAAGTCCGGCGGCAAGAAGGACTCGAAGAAGAAGAGTTCCGAGAAGAAGGGTTCAAAGAAGAAGGGTGCGAAAAAGAAGGGCGACAAGGCTGAGGCGCCGCGCGTGCTGTGGGGCAAGCGGCGCAACGAGACGAATGAACAGTACGAGAAGCGGTACCGCCACGTCGTCAAGCTGACCCGGTTCGACAAGGAGAAGGACACCGAAGGCGGCCCGACGCGGTTGTGGACCTACAAGGGGCCGACGTTCGTCGTTCGCTCGGACGTCAACCAGGCGTTCACCGCCGACGCGGCGATGTACATGGAGATGCTGCACCGGGAGTATGGACAGGCCTACGCCAAGGTTCTCGGCGTCCCCGGCACGGCCAAAGAGAAGGTCGAGGTCGTCGTTTTCAAGGACCAACAGACGTACCTGGAGAACGGAGGCATTGTCGGCAGCGGGGGCTTCTTCTCCGCGCGTCCGAGCTGGGAAGACCGCGGCCCGAAATGGCCGGCCCGTCGGTACCGCCTCGTCATGTTCACCGACGGCATCGACGACTTCGCGAAATGGCCCAAGGGCGTGCTGAAACACGAATCCGCGCACATGGAGATGCGGCTACGGCTGGGCATGAAGATGGTGCCCGGCGTGGGGGCGTATCCGATCCAGGCCCCGTTGTGGTTCGACGAGGGACAGGCGACGATTTTCGAGTATTGGGATTTTGACAAGACGGTCGAGGAGAACTTCAAGCTGATTCCGAAGCGCGGCCGCTACGCGCCTGCGGTTCGGCGCTGCCACGGCACGGACCGTTGGAAGGCGTTCGACTACGTCTGGCGCATCCACGGCGGACAGTGGCAGGCCGACATGGCGACGACGCAAGGCTTCCTGAACTATTCCGAAGCCTGGTCCCTGGCCGCGTACATGATGCACGGCAGCGCGAGCGGACGACAGGATTACCGACGCATCTTCAACTTGTCAAAGCAGGTGGGGACGGACCGGCCCACGAATTGGGAAGGCGACGGGCTGCGTGCGTGGGAACTGGCGTTTCCCTTGGAAGCCCGCGAGAAGCTCGAAGAGAACTGGAGCGCCTGGGTGACCAAGTACGTGCCAAGGGACGAGGAGAATCCCGACGAGAAATGGGATCTCATCTTCCAGGGCTTCAATCCGGACGTGAAGGACAAGTTGGTCGACTTCACCAAAGAAGAGATGGAGGAATGGCGGCCGAAGGCGATCGCCGAGATGGAGCGCCGCAAGAAGCAGGCCAAGGTCGAGAAGTAATGCGATCGAGAATGCGCGGCGCCCGCGCGAGACTGACGCACCGCGGGCGTCAGTTCAAAGAGCCGACGCCCAGATTGACGACGATCTGCGAGCCGTTGACGAGATCGATCTTGGTGTTCTCGTCTCCCAGGCTGA
>CAZERK010000445.1:0-3441 GCA_964514515.1 uncultured Planctomycetaceae bacterium | reverse complement strand
TAGGCCGGGCAGGTGCTCGCCCAGGTAGATTTCGTTGGCTTCGCCGAAGGTCGGCGAGGCCTCTCGCCCGTCGTACAGGGCCAGCTTGATCGCGCCGCGGACGCAGTAGAAATGGTCGGTCTGGAGTTTGTGGTAATGCCAGGCCTTGACCACGCCGGGATACGTCGTCGTGAAATAGACCTGGCCGAACTTCTCGTACCAGGGATCGTCGGCCCGGATGATTTCGCCGAGACGGCCTCGCTCGTCGGGCAGGACGCGGGCGCGTCGGGCGCGCACGCCGTCGATGAGGGCCTTGCGACCGCGAACCAGCAGCGATTCGTCGGCCCAGACGACCTTCAGCGGCGGCAGCGAACGCTTGTCGATGGCCATGACGACGACTCCAATCGGCGGCGGCGGCGATGGACGGACGCGATTCGCTTGTAGTTGGATCGCCGTGGGCTGTCAAGCCGCGACGTTCTTGGCGGTTGATCGATCCCGCGCCGATGGCCGAGAAGCGCGGTCGGCGTCCAGGGCAATCGCATCCTTGCTGCTTCGACTGCGAAAGCACGCATCTGAACAGAGCCGCGACCGTGAGGGAGCGGTAGTCGTGCCTGGCGTCATGGTTGCCCCCCATCCCGATCCATCGGGACAGCTCCAGATGCGAGAATGCGATTGCCCTGGGTCGGCGTCGGCGGCCGGGCGACTTCGCTTGACAGCGCTGCGCCGGGAACCAATACTCGCGCCCCGCCTATTGGGTCGCGTGCGGAAGACGAGACGGTTTTGAATGACGCTTGTTTCGGAAATCCGGGAAGTCTGGCAGTTTCGCGAGGTCATCAAGAACTTCGTTTCGCAGGACCTGAAGGTCAAGTACCGCCGCTCGGCCCTGGGCTTCTTCTGGTCGTTGCTGAACCCCCTGCTGCACATGACGGTCATCACGATCGTCTTCGCCCTGCTGTTCCGATTCAACATGCGGCAGTACGCCCTGTACGTGCTCAGCGGCCTCGTGCCCTGGGGCTTCTGGGCGACGTCGATCGACGGCTGCTGCATGAGCATCGTCTCGGCCGAGACCATGCTCAAGCGGCAGTACTTCCCCAAGCTCGTCTTCCCGCTCAGCGTCATCGCGCAGAACCTCGTCACGTTCTTCTTGTCTTTAATCGCGCTGCTGGCGATCCTCGCGCCGGTTACGGGATACGTCCCCTCGCCCGCGCTGGCGATCCTGCCGCTGTCGTTCCTCTGTATCATCGGCGTGTCGCTGGGCGCGGGCCTCGTGGCGGCCGTCGTCACCGTGTACTTCCGCGACGTGCAGCACCTGATCTCCGTGGGCATCAGCGCCTTGTTCTACCTGACGCCGATCCTGTATCCGCTGGAGATGCCCGACGGCGGGGGGCCGATCCCCCATGCCTATCGCTACTTCTTCAAGCTCAATCCGATGTTCTCGATCGTGCAGATGTTCCACCGGCCGATCTATGACGGCACGCTGCCGACCAACCTGGAGATGCTCGCGGCGGTCGGCACGGCTGCGCTGGCGATGGTTGTCGGCCTTGTCGTGTTCCGCCGGTTCCAGGATCGGCTGATCTTCAACCTCTAGGGGGCGTCATGAAGGAGAACTACATCCATCTCGATGACGTCACCCTCCGGTTCCGTCTCTATTCCACGCGCACGCTCTCGATCAAGGAGAGCTTCGTCAACTTCGTGCTGCGGCGGCGATACGGCAAGCCCTCCCGCGAGGTGACCGCCGTCAAGAACGTCACGCTGCACGTCCCGCACGGCCAACGGCTGGGCATCGTGGGAGACAACGGGGCCGGCAAGACGACGCTGCTCAAGGTCATCTCGCGCATCTACACGCCGACCAGCGGCCGCGTCACGCGCCGGGGCTTCCTCGTTCCCCTGCTCGAGGTCGGCATCGGCTTCAACTACGAGTTGAGCGGCCTCGAGAACATCTACCTGACCGGCGCCATCATGGGCTTCTCGCGACGGGCGATGGCCGCGAAAGCCCCCGCGATCCTGGAGTTCGCCGATCTCGCCGACTTCGCGGATACGCCCATCAAGTACTACTCGTCCGGCATGGCGCAGCGGCTGGCCTTCAGCGTGGCCACGCAGATCGACCCCGAAATCCTGCTGCTGGACGAAATCTTCTCAGCCGGCGACATCCATTGGATGGAGAAAGCCCGGCGTCGCATGCAGGACCTCGTCGACCGTTCGAGCATCCTCGTGCTGGTCTCGCACGTCATGGAGTTGATCGGCAGCTACTGTAATCGCGTGATCTGGATGCACGCCGGTGAGATCGTCCTGGACGGCGCGCCCGAGGAGGTCATCGCCGCCTATCGCGCCGCGGCAGGCCAATCGAATCCGTTGCCCGCACCGCCGGTTCAGGCCGCACCGTCCACGACGACCTCGGCGTAGTTGCCCAGGGCTCTGGCCTCGGTCTGCCGGGGATGCGTCGAGGCGCGTCGCGATTCCCGTTACAATCACACAAGGCACGAGTCGGCGTGCAGGCGTTGCGCTCTGCTGGGACGAGGCGAGGGCGCGGTTGTCTCCGCGGCACGTCGCGGCGCGAGCCGACGAAGCCTGCCTTGGAGGGAGAACAATGGAGATCGGCATGACACGCACGGAATCATCTTCGGTTTACCGTCTCGAATCCCGGCAACCGCGGACCGCAAGGCCCGCGCGGCTGCTGTTGTTGGGCCTCCTTCTCGTGGCGGCGACAACTCGGATCGCCGGGGCAGCAGATGCCGCAACGTCGTTTGAACGAGGTCGAGCGTTGCTCGCCCAAGCGGATTTCGACGGCGCGATGAAGGCGTACGCCGAGGCTGTCAGGGCGGATCCCAAGAACGTCGTCTATCGCCAGCAATACTCGCTGTTGCGAAGGGTCGTGCGCATCCGCGAGAAGCTCGGCGAGCAGGCCGACCGCGACAAGTGGGAGGCGACGGTCCGGTCGCTGCGAGGCTACTACTACGACAACGGAATCTGCCGCGAGGCCTTGTCCCTCGCCCGGCTCGTCCATGCCAGGCTCAAGAGCCCGACGTCGTCGGCTTGGCTGGCGGAGACGCTGCTGGAGATGGGGCAGGACGCGGAGGCGGACGCGCTGCTGGCAGGCGTGAAGGAGGAGGACCAGACGCTGCGAACGCGGATGCTGCTGGGCATCGCCCGGGCGCGGCTGGGCAAGCAGGACGAGGCCAAGCGGTTGGCGGCCGCCTGTCCCGCGCCGCCGCACGCCGGCCCGGGCCTGCTGTTCGACTTGGCCCGACATCAGGCGTTGACGGGCGACGCGACGCGGGCCTGCGAGCTTCTGACGCGGTGCTTCGAGCAAACGCCGCCGAGCCGTCTGGCCGGCGTCAAGGCCCAAGCCTCAAGGTGCCACGACTTTGACACGCTCTCCAGGACGGACGCGTTCGCCAAGGCGCTGGCCACGGAGTCGAAGGTCGCGGAATCGAAATGCAGCAGCGGCACGGACTGCGGCAA
>CAZERK010000444.1:0-3449 GCA_964514515.1 uncultured Planctomycetaceae bacterium | reverse complement strand
ACGGCATCGACGTGAACGGTTGGATCACGATGACTGGCGGCACCGTCATCGTTCCCGGCCCGACGGGCGACATGAATGCGGCGATCGACTACGACCGGTCCTTCAACATCAGCGGCGGCTTCCTGGTCGCGGCGGGCAGCGCCGGCATGGCTCAGGCCCCGAGCACCACCTCCACGCAGCGATCGGTGAAGATCACGTACAGCCAGGCAAAGAGCGCTGGCACGCTGGCCCATATCGAGACGACCGCCACGCCCCATGCCGACATTCTGACGTGTGCTCCCTCGAAAACGTACCGGTCCATCGTGTTCTCCGCGCCGACGCTGACCGCGGGGACATCGTACGACCTGTACCGCGGCGGCTCTTCGACGGGAACCGTCTTGGACGGCCTCTATACGGGCGGGACGTATTCCGGTGGAACCAAGACGAATACGTTTACAACCAACAACATCGTCACGAACGTCAACGCGCCGTGACGATTCCACAGCAGCAGCGCGCAAGGGAGACGGAATCATGCTCCGGTTCAATTCGGCATTCCTGTTAGCGGCCCTGTTGGCTTCGACGGCCTGGGCGCAGCCGGTCACCGTGACGCTCACGCTTGAATCGTCAAGCGACGGCCAGACGGTCCTTCCGGAGTCGACGATCGACTGGACGATCCGCGCGAGCCTGCCAATCAGCGATAGCGACGGCCTGGCCTTCGTCTGCGTCGACCTGATCCAAGGACCCGCCAACCCTTCGTTCTTCGACCTGCCGCCCGCCGACGGCGTGCCCACGGCGATGGACAACTTCAGTCGACCGTTGGGCGTCAGCAATCCGGGAGAAGGCGGTGCGTCGACAGGCTACGTCGGCGTGCAGCGCAGTCCGGAGGGCCAGACGTACGTGGACCTCATCCAGATCGGCGGTGCGCAGAATACGTTCGGCGAGGCTTTGCCGCCGGAACAAGGCGCAGGCCAAAGCGCCGCCGTCGTCGCCGGCATCGGCCAGGGCGGCACGCCGCAGGTCATCGCGTCCGGCTCGTTCCCGGCGCCCAGCGCGGCCGGCGTATACACGATCCAATTGAGCAACGCCAAAGCCAACGTATTGGCAGCCGGAGGCCCGCCGCCAACCGGCGAGCATTGGCCGGCGTTGGAGGCCGATGTCGATCTGTCCGCCGCCCTTTTCACGTTCGAGGTGCAGGCCATTCTGCGCGGCGACATGAACTGTGATGACGTCCTGGACGTGAACGACGTCCCGCATTTCGTCCAAGCGCTGATCGATCCCGCCGGGTACGACGCCGACCATGACGGCGACCCGCATCCCGCCTGTGCGCGATACCGCGCCGACATGAACGCGGATACGCTCAAAGACGCCCACGACATCCAGTTCTTCGCGAACGCCCTGCTGAGTCCGTAACGAAAAGGGCTGAGCTGAAGCTCGTTGCGGCGGCACCGGCGCGGCCTCCTGCGGCCTGTCACGCCTGTTGAAATCTCGCCCCCGACGCCATAGCCTAGAGGGTCGTTGTCAGTTGGACGTCGCGTCGAGGGAGCGACGCCATCCGCCACGACCAGGAAGCGTCGCTCAGTCGGCAGAGCAACGGCCTTTTAATTCTCGAAATACCCTTCTTGGTTCAACGGAATCACGGTTTTCAGGCGGCGATCGCGGCTGGAAGGCGCACGAGACCGCACGAAACCGCCCTACCGGTTGTCGCGACAACCGGGCTGAGGACGTTCGGCTGGGGCGTTGCATCAGGAGTAGTAGGTCTCCGGAGTCAGTCGTTGACGGTTGCGGAACGGGCAGATGCTGACGCCTCGCGGACTTCTTCGATGAACTCGAATTCCCGTTGCGGCGATGAAGCTGCTGCTTCAGCGATCGTCGGAGGACCCGATATGCCGCAGCCGGGTCCGGCGAACTCCGGGTTCTTGCAACGACAAACCGCGAGCCGAATTCCATATGCGTCTGCGAGGAATTGAAGACGGCGGAAACGA
Source organism: uncultured Planctomycetaceae bacterium (assembly GCA_964514515.1). GTDB lineage: Bacteria > Planctomycetota > Phycisphaerae > UBA1845 > UTPLA1 > CAZERK01. The sequence continues at coordinate 1,488 of CAZERK010000444.1, read as the reverse complement.
TTCGCTCGTTCATTGGTACTCATCATCCATCCCGAACCGAAATCGCCCAAGAAACCCGTCCGATGCCAATTCGCCATCGCGCCAGGCCCCCCGCTGAGACTCTCGATTTGCCGCGAGACTCGGCTCGCGAAGCTCGGCCGCAGGAAGAGGTAACTCGCCGAGAGGCGTGTTATGCCAGCCCGCTGAAGCGAATCCAATAGCGGAACCAAGTTCTCGTCGGAGTCGGTCACATTCGGCACCAGTGGATCAAGCCTCGCCGTTACGGCGACGCCTATCGCGGCAAGCTGTCTTATGTACTCCACTCGCTGACGTGGCGGCGCGGCCCGCGGCTCAAGCGCGGCACCGAGGCGTTCGTCCAGCGTGGTGATGCCGACTTGGGCATGCACCGCCAGCGGATTCTCCTGGAAAAGTCTCATGAAAGCCGGCGTGACAAAGCCCTTGGTGAGAAACGCGATTTCGACGCCGGCATCCAGCAAGATCCTCATCGTGCGGATGCTGACATCCTGAACTTCCGGAAGATTCTGAAACGCGTCGCTTGAAGGGCTGAAGAAGACCCGTTTCGGCGGACGTCGCTTTCGCTGCAACTCCTGGTGCAGGACCTCTGCTGTGTTCTCGTAGAGAACTACGCGCCCAAAACCAGGGAATTGCGAGTAACCCTGGATGTAGCAGTACGTGCAGCCCAAAGCACACCCGCAAGTAATGTTGATCGTCGGCAGCCCGTGCAGGCACGGAATCTCCGAGGGAGTTAGAACGGGAGGTTTTCGCCGCTGTCGAAGGACCTCTACCATAGCCGCACCCCGCGTAAGTTCGCGGCGTACTCCCGCCGAGTGATAACGAAGTGGCGTGCTTCTGTCGAGAATCCATCCTCACAGCAATGCACGGCAGAAGTCCCCGAGAGATCGAAATGCCGCCTGTGTGCCGCGAGATGCTCCGGACGGAGATCCACGTCTTCGATGACGATGGCTTTAGCCACGCGCAGCAGTTGGATCAAGACGTTTCTTCCGCCTCGCGTGAGAAGCGCTGCCGGGTAAACTCGTCGGCGAGTCGGCTGCGGTTCTGCTCTTTCGATGTTCCCGATACGACGAGCATGGGGCACAGTGTAATCCTAACACATACCGAACATTTGTCGAGTGCCCTCTCACATCCCGCACGCCACGGGATTTGCGTCCCAGCCAGAGCGGGAAGCTCTTCCGACTAACACGTGGGATCACGCAGGAAGCGCGAAGTGGCGAACGACCAGGAGGGCTTGCCGATAGGCGACCGAGCCACGGCTCTTGATTTCTTTGCTCTGCCGCTCTAACCTACAGCCGGAAGGCTAGTTAAGTGCTGCGGTCGACGCTGCGACAACCGAGACGACAACCCCGAGCGGGCGGTGTTGGGGCTGCCGAGAATCGATGCAAGTGTTTTGTTTGTAACGACTTGGGAGTGTAGCTCAGTCGGCAGAGCAACGGCCTTTTAAGCCGTGGGTCCTGGGTTCGAGTCCCAGCG
>CAZERK010000443.1:0-3457 GCA_964514515.1 uncultured Planctomycetaceae bacterium | reverse complement strand
CCATGATCGGTGAAGTGCAGCAGGAGCTGCGTGTTGGCATCGAGGTTCGCGCACGCCGCGCTGATGGCGTCGAGCAGATTCTGTTTCGTCCCGTTCGGGATGATCTGGATGTTGTGCGGGGCGCTTCCGTACAGGTTCAGCAGCGCGCTCTGCATGTTCTCCATGTCGTTGCAGTACGCCGGCTGGTCCATCTGCCCGCCGAAGAGGATGACCTCATGCTTGGCTCCCGGTGGATTCCAGGTGATATTCTCGCCGCCGTTGCCGATCGCGATTACGGTGGCCTCGCAGTTCTCGCGATTGGGGCCGGCCTCGTCCCGTTGCCGCGCAACCAGGAGGTCGCTGTACACGTTGTTCGTGCTGAGGTCGCGCATCGAGCCCGGCGTCGGATCGAAGCGCCCGCTCTGTGGTCCGGCCAGGGCGCTGGTGAACTTGGAGCCGAGATTGGCGACCGGATCCTGACACCACTCGGCCCGAAATGCCCAGGCATATTGGTACCATTCCGCTGCTGAAGCGAAGGCCCAGGGCACGCCCGGGCACGGGCCGCCGGGAGAGAAGACGAATGTAATCCCCGTCAGGAAGCCGCCGCCGTAGCAGGTGTTCAAGATGATCTTCACGTCCTGGACCTGACCGCCATGCGCGTTGATCTGATTGGCGATGTGCATGGCCAACTCGTCGTCGCGAATGTATCCGTCGGCCGTGATGATCGTGGAATGTGTGCCGATCGGTGGTAGCCGCGAGGGTGGACCGTCGGCGAGGGAGGCCACGGCGTTGCCCAACAGAAGCCCGGCGAGCAGGAAGCTTACGCGCGGAAATACCCTGGACAGAGTTGTGGCGGACCCAGACATGATGCTCTCCTAAACAAAGCCCGATCGGCGGTAACTGCGCGCCGACGGTTCTATTCGACAGGTAATATGTCGGCCCGATCGCGCTTATCACACGACCTTCTCAAGATGAGCTGTCGGGATTTGCTACGGGTCCGTGCGAAGCTATTGTACCGCGCCCTGCCTGCCCGCGCCATCTTTTTTGGTTTTAACGCATGCCTGGGATGTCGCTCGGCAGCCCTGACCGGCATGCAGGTGGTGGGCTCGCCGGCCAGTAACGATCGAACCTAGCGATGCCGTGATCGCCGGGCTGTGGAAATGGTTTCGGGTATCCCGCACCGTGCCCTCACCGAGCCCCGGCCTCCACAGACGCCGCCCGGCACCATCACGTCCCTGTCCGACGCCGACCTGCTCAACCGAGCCCCCAACGCCGCGAATGGCGACCGCTTCCGCCAACTGCACGATGATGGCTCCCTGGACGAACACGACGGCGACCATTCCCTTGCCGACCTCGCCCTGTGCAGACTCCTCGCATTCTGGACACACGGAAACGAAGCACGCATCGACCGGTACTTCCGCACGTCGGCACTCATGCGACCGGCGTGGGACGAGCAACACGCCGCCGATGGGACAACGTACGTAAGCGTCCGGTGAACCCCGTCTTCAGTTTGGCACCCGATTTCGGCAACATGCTTCCGTGAAGAACGGAGGCGTGTATGACGCTGCGGCGGCAACGGGATTTGAAGAAGGAAGAGTTCTGGCGACGGATGCTTCGGAGGGAGGCAGGCAGCGGGCTGTCGGTTCGGGCTTGGTGTCTCAAACACAATCTGCAACCGTCGGCCTTCTATTGGTGGCGAAGGGAGCTGGCCCGGCGGCTCTGCGGGCTCTTCTGGCTCGCAAGCCAAACGTCCTCCTCCGGGACGGCCGCGAGCGCCTCCACGGCACTCACGGCCGGTTCCCGTGCGGCCGGTTTGACCAGCGTTTGTGTGTCGAAATCCCCCATCCCCGCGGCCCGCGCTCTACGTGATAATCCAGTTTATCGCGTACCCAGACTGGCACACTCGAATCGCCGTTGGCAAGACCCCTCCTCGGGTGGGCAGACCCCCAGCGAACTTGGACTCAAATGTAAAATCGGAAACGGTGATCCCGCTCGGTCACAGTCGGGTTGCTCACCAGAATCTCGCCCACCGCGTCGGAAAAGCCCACGGTCACGGGTTGGGCATCGCCAAGCGTACAGGTGTTGTAGTTCAGCTTCGTTAGCCCGAGAATATCTCTAGCAACGTTCACAATGCTTGCGTCTCCGTGCTGAAGGTCGATGCTCAGAGGAGCCGGGGTTTCCCAGCCGTCGTACGTGCCGAGTCGCGGCTTAAAACCAGAGGCGAAGAGCAGACCGGAGCGAGGGGTCATTTCCCAGAAGGTGCCGCGAAGGACCGGCATCGTACCGAACCGGTAGAGACGCGGGCCGACGCGGTTCGTTCTCACCCGGACGCCGACAACCTGCGTGCCGGTGGGGCACGCAGCAAGGTAACCGCCGAACTCTTCCGGACTAATGTCGGAACGGGAGTGGAGGAAGACTTCGGTCAACGGCTTTCCGTGAAGCTCCGCGTATGTATCGAGGGCTCCCTTCAGCAGGTTTGTTGCGGCGTCGGGCGAGAGTCGAAACTGCCGTTCGGCGGGCGAGTACCACGGCCCATATTGGCCCAAGAACACGATTCCGTCGCCCGAGTTGAGGAACATCTGAGCGGCGCAACACGCGGTCCGTTCGCCGCGAACGCCGTCCGCCCGGCGAAAAGCGATTCCAACGTAGCAGACACCATCACGCGCACAGGCGAGTCGCCACGGCTTCCCACCGCCTTTGTAGTAGAGGGCTGTAGCGATGTTCAACATGCGGCTGGAAAGCGGCGTCAAGCGTCGCTCGCCGAAGTCAAACTCGTCGGACAACTTCAGCGTTGATTCGCGGAGAATCTGCACAGGGATGTGGTACTGCATCGACCGTGCCTTTATCTGCCGCCGAAAATCCACGGAGAGCTCGTATTGCTCGCGGTCGAATGACGCGAACATCTCAAGCTGCCCGCCACGGCGCGATGCTCGCCGGTCGGGAGAGACGTAATCGCCCGTCGGACTGACAACGCGCGATTCGGGGCGGCAGTTCTGATGCACCTCGTCGGGGACGACGCAGATCATCACCGCCAAGCGCTCGTCCAGCTTCTCCGCGGTTTTGAAGGCATCGAGGTAGAGATTCACGACCTGGTAGGCCCGTTCCGAGCTGTCGCGACGGCGAGAAACGTCAAGCAGCCGGTTACGGTCGATTGTCTGCGTCCAAGCCGGCTCGGGATACCACGTCGTGGAGAACGCGGCATCGAACCCGGGGAATGGCGGCCAGAGACGGACACGGTTCTTCGGGGCGTGCGCCCACGCTTTGTTCATGGCGCCTGACCACGATCGGAACAGGGCAATTCCCTCGGGTGGTCCCACAACACCGTACGCCAGTGACTTCGGATGAGAGGATTCATCTACGTCGCACGGGCCGAAAAGCGCAAGGCCATCGCGCGGATCGTGCATCCGCTGGCCGTAACGGAATTCGAGAGGTGGCTCTTCGAGGACGTGTATCTTGCCGGTCATCTAGACGTCCCCCT
>CAZERK010000442.1:0-3457 GCA_964514515.1 uncultured Planctomycetaceae bacterium | reverse complement strand
GGTAGCGCGGGTCGTGCTTCCTGCGAGGCCTGATACAAAGGCAAGGTTGAACCTGCCGAACAACCGCCCTCGACGGATGCCGCGCAGCTCGCCTTGCAGCTACCCGCCGGCCAAGGCCGGCGGCTCTCAAACGCGGCGAATCGGCGACTTCTGACTGCAACAAGTAAGATCGCGGCGGCCGGCGTTTCGGGGGCGGTAGCGTGGGCCGTCGCGATGCAGCGTCGCCAGCCTGTCTGACGCCGCCGACGTTTCGCATCGGTCGCGCGTTGGCTCCTGTCGGTCTCCTATTGCGGCCGGATGAACGAGAACGACGTAATTCGAGAGAAGATGCTCGCCGGCTGCTGGGGTGACAGCGAGACGGCGTTGAGCTCCGCGCTGTCCGGCATCCGAACGACGTCGTACCCGATGGCACTGTTCAGCAGCCCGCGTCGAGGTCGATCGGCCCATGCCAAGAGGAAGCTCGTCAGTTGCGGGTCCCGCGTGTGCATCGTTCGGGCGTAGTCGGCGAGCAACCGGTCCTTGATCTCGAATATTCCGCGCCAAACGAGCAGCCGCTTGCGCTCCCCATGATCGATGGTTACGACCCCATCCGCAGCGAGAGCCGACCGGGCGACCTCCTGCAATTGAGCATCGAGCATCTCCGGCAGAAACGCATGACGAGGCAGCGGCGGCCCCGTCCGACGCCCGTCGCAGAGCGCCAGGCGCACGCGCCAGTCCTCCCCTGCCAATTCCCGCACCAGCCTTCTGAGGTCGGCCGGCGTTTGCCGGCGGCCGTCGACGCGGAATCGAAACCGATCTTCGATATCCGCCGGCGCCTCGCGCGGCAGGACGCCGTCTCTCGCGAGCGCCAGGATGCTTCGCACGACCATCGCGTTGTAGCAGTTGATGAAATAGGAGAGTTGGCTGTCGCGATCCGGGAAGGCGCGAGGCGACGATACGGGGCCAGACTGGGCCATCCGAGCCAGAAATCGTTCCAACGGCTCGGGGTTCTCCAGCAATTTAGCGTAATCGACCTTCGTCCCGACGACGGCCCGGCTCAGCGCCAAGCCCCAGTCCGAGGAGTCGAAACGGTCCGTCTCGACCGATGGCGGCACGACGGCCCGAGGCTCGATCGTCCGGGCGGCGCACCCGATTCCGGAGACCAGCAACAGACTGATCGCCCATCGGCGCAAGCGGGTCGATGCATCGTGGTTCGTCAGAAGCACGGCAGCGCCTTCTATGTGAGGAGTTGTCTCACAAAACTGATGAGCCCCGGACTCCAAGCCGGGCGTTTCTGCACGCGTGGCTGCGAGACGAATTCCAGCAGGAAGCTGCAAGACTCCGACAGGACCGTCCGCGGTGACGAGCGCGGCGGTTGCCGGCGTCTTCCGGATCAAAGCGAATGGTGCAGGAATCCGCGGGCCGTCTTCTCGCCGAGATGACCATCCGCAACCAGCCGCGCCAGAAGCGGCGAGGGCTCGAAGCGATCGTCCTTGCCCGCCTCCGCAGCGAAATCCTCAAGCAACCGAAGGACAACGTCCAAGCCGACGCAATCCGCGAAGGCCAGCGGCCCGGACGGATGGCCGAATGCCATCTCCATCGTCAGGTTCACGTCGCGCGGCTTCGCGATGGAGTCCGCGACGGTCGCTGCCTCGTTGATCGTCGCCGCCATGATGCGGGCGTACAGCCACGTCGCCCGATCGACAGGCTTTCCCAGGTTCTTGGCGAAGGCGGTCAGTCCCGGCGTCGCGCGCCAGGACGAGCGATCCTGGAGTCGAACCTCGTAGGCCGGCGTCGGCTCACCGTTCGTATAGTTGTAGAAGCCGCGGCCGCTGCTTCGTCCGAGATGGCCGGCTGCGACGAGCTTCTGATGGGCGGGGCTTGGGGCGAACCGGTCAGGCTTGCCCAATCCTTCGTAGATCGCCTGCGTCAATCGCAACTCCGCGTCCAGCGATCCCGAGTCGAGCCGCTCGAAGGGCCCCTGCTCGAAGCCGCCGACCTCCCGAACCGCCCGGTCGATCGAGCCGAGGCCGGCTTCGCCCGATTCGAGCAGACGCATCGCCTCCAGGTAGAACGCCCGGCTCACGCGATTCCCGACGAAGCCCGGCGAGTCCTTGACCGGCGCCGGCGTGCGCTTCAGGCCCGCGCACACGGATCGGGCGCTGACGATTGCTTGTTCGCTCGTCTTCGCCCCTTGGACGAGTTCGACCAACTCGACGCACGACACGGGCTGGTAGAAGTGCAAGCCCACGACGCGGTCGGGGTATCGCAGGCCCCCGGCGAGTTCGGTCACCGAAAGGCCCGAGGTTGTCGTTGCAAGCAGGGTTCCCGCCGCGCATTTCTGGTCGAGTTCGGCCAGCACGCGCCGCTTCAATGCCTTGTCTTCCGGGACGGCCTCGACGACGCATTCCGCGGAGGCAAGGTCGTCAAGGCTCTGAGCGGTCTGCAATCGCGACGCGATGCCGTCGCGGTCGGTCTTCGACAACCGCCCGTCCTTCGTCAGGTCATCCAATTCCCGATGAATCTCCGCGAAGGCACGGGAGACCACGTCGGTGCCGACATCCATCGCGCGCACTTCAAACCCGCCCACGGCCGCGAGCTGGGCGACGCCCGAACCCATCGAGCCCATTCCGACGACGCCGATGACCCGATCGCTATCCACCATTTGTACTCCGATACTTGCCTGAGGCCGGTCCTTTCATCTGATCGCGGACCGGTTGCGCCATCCGTGCGGCGAAAAGCACAATTGTCGGTTTTGGCTATTGCGTTGACAAGCCCCGAAAACGAGTCGGCCGCCACCACGCAGGGCGACTGCATTCTCCCAAACAGAGCCGTCCGCCGCGGCGGATTGGCCGCACCGGGTGCGCGCAACCGTGATATGCCCTAGCCGAGGCCGCGTGATAGGGTCTCCGCGTGACGGCTCACCTGTTCGTACACGCTCGCCATGAACCCCATGATTCGGAAGTTGCCGCAGGCTAACGGCAAGGGCCCCAGTCGGGTGAGGACGGGCTCGTCTGACGGGGTCGGCGGCGGTCCGATCTCGTCGAAGCGGGCGGCCGCCTTCGGGGTCGACTTGGATGGCGTGCGCGTCCGGCGGGCGTCGGATCGCTTGTCGGTCTTGCGGTCGTCATGTCTGGCGGGCGTCATGTGTCAGCCTCGTCGTGTCTCGCTATACCTCGGCCACGGCCTCGGGCGAGAGCGTCAGGTAGTCGCGCAGTTCTCGCGTCGACAGGCTCGTCAGCCAATCGTCACCGCTGCCGATGATTCGGTCGGCCAGGGCGGATTTCTCGGACAGCACCTGATCGATGCGGTCTTCGATCGTGCCGATGCAGACGAACTTGTGGACCTGGACCCGTCGTGATTGCCCGATCCGATGCACCCGGCGGGTCGCCTGCTCCTCGACGGCCGGGTTCCACCAGCGGTCGAAGTGGAAGACGTGGTTGGCGCGCGTCAGGTTGAGCCCGAAGCCGCCGGTCTT
>CAZERK010000441.1:0-3471 GCA_964514515.1 uncultured Planctomycetaceae bacterium | reverse complement strand
GTCGGAATTGCCTTGAGAATCCGCGGCCCGCTCACCCTAGCCCTCTCCCCCAGCGGGGGAGAGGGAACGCTGTTGCGCCTCGCTCAAACACGTCCGCTGCGCCTCGCTCGAACACGGTCGCCGCGCCTCGCTCGAACACGGTCGCCGCAGGCCGTGACTTTCCGTCCGATCCTTCCGATGATACGCTGCCGGCAACCGCCCGAGAACGCCGGATTGGCATGGCCCAGGATGCAGAGCACATCGAACCGTCCGCACCGCAGGCCGTCGGTGCGCGCCCGCGAGACGATGCCGACTCGCAGCCCTCCGCTGCGCGTCCGCGCAGGAAAGCCGGTTGGCGGACCGTTGTCGTCTGCCTGATCGTGGCTACATCCGCGCTCGCCTTCGGCTGGCCTTCACGCAACGGCGAGTTCCTGAGCGGGGACGACTATCATTTTATCGTAGAACATGCCCTCGTTAACCATCCTTCGCTCTCGCATGCGCTGCGGCTGCTGACCATCGTTCACGGCGATCTATATCAGCCCGTGCCCATGCTTACGTTTCTCGTGGACTACGCATTGGCAGCCTCCGACGCCGCGGGCCGGTTCCCTGTCAGTCCCGCCGTCTTCCACGCGACGAACATCACCCTGCACGTCCTCAACGCGATCATGGCCTGTTTGCTGGGATTCGCCCTGACTCGCAGCCGCGGCGCGGGTCTGCTCGTCGGGTGCATGTTCGCCTGCCATCCCTTCGCGGTCGAGCCCGTCGCATGGATCTCCGGTCGGATGATCCTCCTGGCGACGACGTTCTCTCTGCTCCTCATCTTGCTTTGCAGCCGCCGCCCTCACGGCTCCCGCGCATCCGATGACGGCCGTCGCAGCGCCTGCCGCGATCCTGCCGACTGCGGCAGTCGCGAAAGCTCCGAGTTCGCAAGCGACCGCAGCGGCCTCCGCGCGTCCGGTTCCAGCGTCCGCAGCGACTGCTGCGTTCCCCAAGGCGGCCAACGTGCCAACCCCTGCGTATCGGCCAACAACTCCAGCAGCAACTGCTCCGCCCAAGGCCACGACGCCGGTCGGTGCGGCCTGATTCGCGGCTTGCTCGTCCTTCTGTCGTGGCTCCTGGCCCTGGGATCCAAGGTCCTGCCTACGGTTCCCGTCGCTGCGGTCATCGCGGACCGTCATCTTCACGGCAAACTGAGTCGCACGCGATGGGCTGGCTACGGCCTGCTCTTCGCGATCGGTCTGGTTGCGACCGTCGTGGCCGCTGGCTCATCCGACGCCGGATCGCTTGTCGATCAGGTCGGCAACGAATCGGCCACGAGCATCCCTGTCCGGCTCTTGCTGGCCGCGCGCTACCATCTGGAGAACTACGTCTGGCCGACGCGACTGGCTGCTTGGACGCCGCCGCCGAAGCATGTTCCGCTGCTTTCAACGGAGGCCGGGATCGCCGCATTGGAATGCGCGGCGTTCTGTGCCGTCTTGGCGTGGGCGCGCCGCCGCCATCGCGTCGCCTTCGTAGGCCTGCTGACCTTCGCCGTCTTGCTCGCGCCGATGCTGGCCGCGACGACGGCCCGACGCGCGCTCACGGCCGACCGCTACATGTACTTGCCGATTCTGGGTTTGCACGTGGCCCTCGCTTCTTGCCTGCTCAGTCTTCGATCCCTTCGCGGCAGTCGGAACGGCCCATCGACCAGCGCCGCACAGGCTATTGGCGATGCCGTCCCGCCCTCGCCCTCGCAGAATCGCCAAGAAACGACGCCCGAATTGCGTCTCGCCGTACTGCCGCCCGCTGGTTTGCCGCACAGGAGCAACTGCCTGGCCGACCTGTTGCTCTGCGCCGCGTGCGCTGCGTTGCTGATCGGTTGGATGCGCTGCAGTTGGCGACATGCCGCCGTCTACGCCAACACGGTCTGCGTCGCCCAGCGCACCGTCGACCTGTATCCCGCCGACGTTGACGCCTGGGCCGAACTCGCCCGAGCCGAGAACTTCGCCGGTCGGCCAGACGCTGCTCTACAAGTCATCCGCGAAGCGAAAAGTCGCTGGCCGAAGCAACCGCGACTGGCCGCTGAGGCTGGCAAGGCCCATCTTCGCAAGGGTGACCTTCAACAGGCAGCGGCGGAGCTGAAGGCGGCTCTCGACGACATGCCCCAGCACGTCAACACGCGTTACGAGTACGCCCGGGTGCTTGAACAGTCCGGACGCCCCGAAGCCGCTCGAACGGAATACAAGACGATTCTCGATCAGGCGCCGTCGTTCCTGCCGGCCTGGACGGCCCTGGCTCGCAATCATCGTCACGCAGGAGAAATCTCCCAGGCGATGGCCTGTTTCGAGCGGGCCGTCGCCCTCAACGCCTACGACCGCGACGCGCGATTCGAGTTGGCCCTGCTCTTGATTCGACAGCAACGATGGTCCGCGGCCGAGCAGGAGCTTGAGTTCCTGGTGCAGTTGGATTCTCAAGACCGTGAGGCAGCCTTCCATCTGGCTGTCGCCTTGGCGCACGACGGCGCATCGGACAAGGCCCTCGCCCTCTACGACCGCCTGCTTCGAGAAGATCCGTTCGCCGTCGCAGCCCGCGTCAATCGCGCGGGGCTGCTGGACAGCCTGGGGCGAACCGCCGACGCGGAGGCGGATTATCGCGAGGTGTTGGCGCTCGCGCCAGACCGCTTCAACGCCGCGACGGGCTTGCACGAGCTTCTCCAGCGGCAACGACGGTTCGATGAGATGGTGCGGCTCTGGAAGGACTTCCGAGTCGCGTCCGATGCGCCGACGGACGGCGCCGCATGGCTCGCCTGGGCCTACAGCCTGGCGGGCAAGGCCGCCGACGCCCAGCAAACAGCGCACGGCATCGACGCAGGTTCGAGATCGCGGTCGTTTGCCGATTGGGCTTTGGCTTTCGCGGCCCTACGGGACGGCGACTCTGCGGCCATGCGCAGATGGCTCGGCCAGGCCGTCGTCCTGCCGACTGTTCCTCCGGAGCGCTTGGAACAGGCTCGCGTCATCATGTTGGCGCTGTCTGATCTTCCCGAGGACATCAGACAATCGCCGGCCGGCTTATATGCGCTTGCAAGAGCCTTGGCGTACGAAGGTCGCTTTCGCGAGGCGCGGTCCGTCGCCCGCCGGATGCTCGACGTGTCGCCGCCGTCAGAATGGGTCGAGGCCGCCAACGAACTGACCGATGGACTGGAGCTGAACGGCGCTGCCCGTTGACCCGCCGTCGCCTCCGCTCAAACGCACGGGGATCTTCTGAATGGCCACGATCGGGCACAGCCTCGTCGGACTGTCGTGCGGAACCGTCTGGCGTCCGCAGCCGGCGACCTCCCGACTTCGTTATGCCTGGCCCGGCCTGATGGTCCTGATGGGACACCTCGTCGACATCGTTGAATGGTGCGCCATCCTGATCGCTCCCGGTTGCTTCGCCGCGCACTTCGTGACCAACTCGCCGGCCGTGACTGTCGCGATTGTCGCCACGGTTTGGCTGGTCCTGGCCGGCGAGTTG
>CAZERK010000440.1:2018-3472 GCA_964514515.1 uncultured Planctomycetaceae bacterium | reverse complement strand
GGCAGCGGCAGCTGCTCGTGAAGCCAGAGCGGTACTGCCTGCCGGAAGCTTCGGAAGCCGGCCGGCGCGAACGCCAGGTACGTTTCCAGCAGTCGCTCGAATTTCAGGAGCGGCTTTTCATAGAAGGCGACGTGGTCGAGGCGGTCGGCCGCAATCCCCCCGGCCTCCAGGCAGTAATTGATGGCGTGCTGCGGGAAACGCGCGTCGTGCTTGACCAGCGTAAACCGTTCCTCCTGCACGGCGGCGACGATTCGGCCGTCCTGGACCAGGCAGGCGGCGCTGTCGTGGTAGAAGGCTGAGATGCCGAGGATGTTCATGCCCGCGGGCCCCGAAGACGCGTCGATCGCGGCCGGACTCCCAATCCTATCGGCGTCGAGGAAGCCCGGCAATCAGCACGGCCCGCGTCCAACGTAATCGCATTCTGGCAATCAGAGCCGCTCCCTCATCCGCCGCGGCGGACAGTTCTGTTCGGTCTCATCCTGGCGCGGCCGCTGCGGCGTGCATCATCGGCGCATCCGCGTCCGTGACATGTTCGTATCACGACAGGAAGAGCAGCGTCACGATCGCGAAGGTCGGCAGCAGGATCAGACAACTGAAGAGCATGTAGCCGAAGAAGCTCGGCATCTTGACGCCGGCGTGCTCGGCAATCGACTTGACCATGAAATTGGGGCCGTTGCCGATGTACGTGTTCGCTCCCATGAAAACGGCGCCGAGCGAGATGGCCACGAGGTGCGAGACTTGGACGTGGCCGGCCTCCACCAGCGCGAGCGCCTCGGCGTGGCCCGGAATCGGCAGGCTCTTGGCCGTTTCGAAGAAGACGACGTACGTCGGGGCGTTGTCCAGGAAGCTGCTCAGGGCGCCCGTCGCCCAGAAGAACTTGGCCGGGCTGTTGATGCCCAGGCTGGGCCCCTTGATGTTCAGGATTTCAATCGGCACCTGCATGCAGATGAAGATGCCGATGAAGAGGCACGCGACTTCGAGGATCGCCACGTAGTTGAAGTTGTTCTCCTTGCGGATGCCCCGAGGCGTGAAGAACAAGGAGAGCGCGACGAAGGTGATCTGCACCAGCTCGCGGCAGAACATGAACGGCTTCCAGCCCGTGCCGAAGAACTCCTTGGCCGGGTCCAGCGTGCCGGTCGCCAGGACGACGCCCGCCAGGAAGATGAAATTGATCTTGCCGGTGATGGACAGCTTCTGGACTTGCGTCTCGTCCCGCGAGATGTCCTTGATCGTCTCCTTCTTGTAGGCGTAGCTGTCCCAGGCCCAGTAGATGATGAGCAACAGTGCGACGGTGAATAGCCATTCTCGCCATAGGCCCAGCGTCCACAGGAAGGGCACGCCACGCAGATAGCCCAGAAACAACGGGGGGTCCCCGATCGGCAGCAACGACCCGCCGATGTTGCTCACGATGAAGATGAAGAAGATGACCGTATGCACGACGTGCCGCCGCTGGG
>CAZERK010000440.1:0-2008 GCA_964514515.1 uncultured Planctomycetaceae bacterium | reverse complement strand
ATGAGCAGCATGGACGCGCCCGTCGTGCCGATGGCGCTGGCCAACGCCCCGCCGATTCCCAGGAACGTTACGTTCGTCAGCGGACGGGCGGGGATGTCGCCCTTGACGCAGATGCCGCCGGAGATGACGTACAGGCTGAACAGCAGCGACATGAACGGCACGTATTCCGCCAGCACCGCGTGGTCGAGGATCTTTAGCACGCTGGAAAAGCCCGGCGCGGCGCCATGCTCTCCGTGGCCGAATCCGAAGCCGCGGTACTGGTAGTACAGCAGCGTGACGAGGCCCAGGAGCAGCGCGACGATCAGCTTGTTCTTGTTGTGGTGCCACCAATGCTCGGTCGCCTTCACCAACGGCAGGATGGCGATGCATAGCAGGAGGGCGACGAACGGAGCGATCCAGAACAGTCCTGGGATGTTGTGGAGGCCTTCCGTGTGGTGAACCGCCGCTTCGGCGTGATGGGCAACCTGCGCGAGCAACATGGGTGGGCACCTGAACCTAGAAGTATGAGAATCGCCTGCGTCTGACGGCCTCCCCGACTATCCCTATCATCGGCAAGTCGGGCCTCGCATCCTGGACCGAAGTCCTGTTGGGCCGCTGCGCCGTCGCCCGAGTCGCAGAACCGGCCTGCGTCGCCGCGGCCGTCCGCCCCCCCCCAGGGGATGGCCTGGCCGCGTCCCTGTTTGTGTTCAGGCTGTGGTTGCCGCATCTCAACGGGTGGCTGCATCAGCCGGTCCGTTCGGCCGCCGCGCCGCGGCGAAGACGGCCGGGCGCCCTATGATCCCCGGTGTCGCGACGCGGCCGATGCGCAGACCGGCCGCCCAAGCATGGCGCCGTCTTCTGCAAGAGAGCGATTGATGGGCGTCGTATGTTTGGTATAAGTTTGGTCTCTGGGCGTTGGTCGCCTGCGAACTCGAACGGCGAGGAAAATCGCAGAAACAAACACGACGGGTTTGTCGCTGCACCCGCGCGGCTGTATTGGCCGCCGGGAACCCAGCGGCGCTTCAAGACGCATAAGGGAATGTGAAGATGAGAATCGACTCGATCAGACGGACGGTGGGTGGACGTGGGCTTCTGGCAACAGCAGCCGTGTTGGCTGTCTCGGCGTTTCTCGCGAGTCAAGCCGTTTCGCAGGACGCGAAGCAACCCCGCACGCCGACTGGGGCGAAGGCCCCCGATGCAGCGCCGGCCGGCCAGGCAAAGCCCGGCGAGGGCCAGATGGCCGAAATGATGAAGAAATGGGAGGCGGTCGCTTCCCCCGGCAAGCACCATCGGCTGCTCGATCATTCCGTTGGGAGTTGGGACGTGGCGATTAAGACGTGGATGGGCGGTCCGCAGGCCCCAGCCATGGAGTCCATGGGCCGCGCCGAGGCGAAATGGATCCTCGACGGTCGCTATGTCGAGGAAGTCGTCCAGAGCAAGATGTCGATGCCCGACGGCCAAGGCGGGATGACCGAGGTATCGTTCGAGGGTAAGGGCCTAACCGGCTACGACAACTACAAGAACATCTACGTCGGCGTCTGGGTCGACAACATGGGCACGCAGATGGTGACACTCAAGGGGACGTCCGTGCCCGGCAGCAACGTGCTCACCATGTACGGCGAAATGGATGAGCCCATGATGGACATGCAGGACCGGCTCATCAAGTGCGTCACGCGGATCGTGGACAAGAGCAAGCACGTCTTCGAGATGTATGATCTGGCCGTCGGCGACCACTACAAGGTGATGGAGATCACCTACACGCGGCGCTAGCGCGAGAATGCCAGGCCCGAGATCTCTGCTGGAACGCGAGAATCTGCGCGGAAGCCGGACGTCCGTTCGCCGCGCCGCATGCGTGAGGCGCCGACGTCGTTGTGCGCGACACGACGACGAGAACCTGTTTACTGGAGCCGTGGTCGGCCGAATCGCGCAAGCCGTGATGGAAAGCGAACGCCGCCGCGAGGCCAGCATGGCGCGTCTAAATCACCGTGCGCGATCTTGCGACGCAGATCGTAGCGGCCGAGCTCCCGCT